>CAWCEB010000126.1:0-18730 GCA_963794105.1 uncultured Actinomycetes bacterium
GAGGACGCGGGGAGCGTGGAGGAGGTTGCGGCCGCGCTGCGGTGCGCGATCGGCGCAGACGTCACGGCGGCACAGCGCTCGCTGCGTGAACGAGCTGCCGCGAACGCCGACATCGCCCGCGCAGTGCTCGCTGAGCTCGCCGCCTAGGTGTTGCCGCCTGTCTCGCCCTCGACCCCGCCGGCCTGGCGCTCGGCCTCCTTGCGGCCGGGATGGTCGAGTGGCAGGTCGACCGGTGAGATCTCGTCGTGGGCCTCCGGCGTGTCACCGGCGGGCGTGTCGTCGTCGGGCCGGGGTTCGGGCTGGGGTTCGCGCTCGCTCATATGCTTGGCGTACCCCTTGTGACTCGCCTGACAACGTGCCACAATCTAAGTCCAACCGACTTAGATTTTTCGAGGTTCCATGAACGCTGACCGATTCACGATCAAGTCCCAGGAGGCGCTGCAGGCGGCGATCTCGCTTGCCGCCGGTCGCAAGCACGCGCAGGTCCAGCCCGAGCATCTGCTCGCGGTGCTGCTCGAGCAGGCCGACGGCATGACCCTGCCCGTGCTGCGCAAGCTCGGCGCCGCCCCCGACGCGATCCGTGCCCAGGTCAACGCCGTCCTCGACGAGCTGCCCACCCTGTCCGCGGAGGCCGAGCCGACGACCGCGCCCGAGCTGCTGCAGATCCTGCGCGCCTCCGAGCACGAGATGCGCGAGCTCGGCGACGAGTACATCTCGACCGAGCACCTGCTGCTCTCGCTCGCAGGCCATGGCGGCAAGGCGGGTGACGCGCTGCGCGCGAACGGCGTCACGAAGGAGACGCTCGCCAAGGCGCTCGCCGACGTCCGTGGCAGCCACCGTGTCACCGACCAGTCGCCGGAGGACAAGGTCCAGGCGCTGGAGAAGTTCGGCATCGACCTCACCGAGCGCGCCGAGGGTGGTCTGCTGGATCCGGTCATCGGCCGCGACGACGAGATCCGCCGCGTCATCCAGGTCCTCAGCCGCCGGACGAAGAACAACCCCGTCCTCATCGGCGAGCCCGGCGTCGGCAAGACCGCGATCGTCGAGGGGCTCGCCCAGCGCATCGTCTCCGGCGACGTGCCCGAGTCGCTGCGCGACCGCCGCGTGATCGCGCTCGACATCGGCGCGCTGCTCGCCGGCTCCAAGTACCGCGGCGAGTTCGAGGAGCGCCTGAAGGCCGTGCTGGCCGAGATCAAGGACGCCGGCGGCAACGTCGTCCTGTTCATGGACGAGCTGCACACGATCGTCGGCGCCGGCGCCGCAGAGGGCGCCGTCGACGCCGCGAACCTGCTCAAGCCGATGCTCGCCCGCGGCGAGCTGCGCGCGGTCGGCGCCACGACGCTCGACGAGTACCGCAAGCACATCGAGAAGGACGCCGCGCTCGAGCGCCGCTTCCAGCCGGTCATGGTCGGCGAGCCGTCGGTCGAGGACGCGATCGCGATCCTGCGCGGCCTGAAGGAGCGCTACGAGGTCCACCACGGCGTGCGCATCCAGGACAGCGCGCTGATCGCCGCCGCGACGCTGAGCGACCGCTACATCGCCGACCGCTTCCTGCCCGACAAGGCGATCGACCTGATCGACGAGGCGGCGTCCAAGCTGCGCATCGAGATCGACTCGCTGCCGACGGAGATCGACGAGGTCGACCGCCGCATCCTGCAGTTGGAGATCGAGCGCACGTCGCTCGCCAAGGAGATCCGACGACGCCTCCATCCAGCGCCTGCAGTCGCTCGAGCGCGAGCTCGCCGAACTGCGCGAGCAGTCCGATGCGATGAAGGCCGAGTGGCAGTCCGAGAAGGACGCGATCCACGGCGTGCAGCAGCTCAAGGAGCGCCTCGAGCAGGCCCACCGCGAGCTCGCACAGGCAGAGCGCGAGGCCGACCTCGAGGGCGCCGCGCGCCTGCGCCACGGCGAGATCCCCGAGCTCGAGCGCAAGCTCGCCGAGGTCGAGGAGCGCTCCGCCGACGAGGGCGCCGTGACGACGAAGTTCCTCAAGGAGGAGGTCGACGCCGAGGACGTCGCCGAGGTCGTCGCGCGCTGGACCGGCATCCCGGTGAGCCGCCTCATGGAGGGCGAGATCGAGAAGCTGATCCACATGGAGGAGCGCCTCCACGGGCGCGTCGTGGGCCAGGACGAGGCCGTCTCGTCGGTCTCCAACGCGCTGCGCCGCAGCCGTGCCGGCCTGCAGGACCCGGATCGCCCCATCGGCACCTTCCTGTTCCTCGGCCCGACCGGGGTCGGCAAGACCGAGCTGGCGCGCGCCCTGGCGGAGTTCATGTTCGACTCCCAGGACGCGATGGTCCGCATCGACATGTCGGAGTACATGGAGAAGCACTCCGTGTCGCGACTGGTCGGCGCGCCTCCCGGCTACGTCGGCTACGACGAGGGCGGTCAGCTGACCGAGGCGGTCCGTCGCCGGCCATACGGCGTCGTGCTGCTCGACGAGATCGAGAAGGCCCACCCGGACGTCTTCAACGTGCTGCTGCAGGTCATGGACGACGGGCGCCTGACCGACGGCCAGGGCCGCACGGTGAGCTTCAAGAACGTCGTGCTGATCATGACCTCCAACACGAAGGACGTGGAGGGCACGTTCAAGCCCGAGTTCATCAACCGCCTCGACGACATCGTCGATTTCGAGTCGCTGACCCGCGAGCAGATCGGCGAGATCGTCGACCTCCAGGTCGAGCGCCTGATCGCACGCGTGCGTGAGCGCGGCATCGAGGTCGAGCTGACTGACGACGCCCGCACGCTGCTGGGCAACCTCGGCTACGACCCGACCTACGGCGCTCGCCCGCTCAAGCGCGTGATCCAGAAGCGCCTCGTCGACCCGCTGGCGATCGCGATCCTCGACGGCACCTTCCGCGAAGGCGACGTCGTGCGCGCTGACGCCCGCGATGGCGAGATCGTGCTCGACAAGGCGGAGCTCGCGGCCGCAGTGGCCTAGAAAAAGGTTCGACAGTGGGGCCATATCGGTAGGCCCTGCGGTCCGACAGGATCGCCCGCCATGTGCCGCGTCTGGGCCCACCTCGGCGATCCGCTGTTGATCGACGACCCGCTGTTCGCAGCGGAGAACTCGCTGATCACGCAGAGCGTGAGCCCGTCGCTGATGTCGCTGCTGAACATCGGCGGCTTCGGGCTGCTGGCGTGGGACTCGGGCTCCCGGACGCCGGAGGAGCCCTACGCCTACCGGACCCCGAACGTCCCGGTCTTCGATCGCAACCTGAAGGCGCTGGCGGCGAAGGTCCACGCCCACGCGGCGGTGGCTCACGTGCGCGGCGTCGTCTACGACCCGTCCGAGCGCGTCGGCTCCCACAACCTGCACCCGTTCCGGTTTCCCGGCGCACGCGTCGCGCTCGCACAGAACGGCGACCTCTATGGGTTCAGCGCGATGCGCTACGACCTGCTCGAGCACCTGCGTCCGGGGCTCGCCGAGCGCATCGAGGGCACGACCGACACGGAGTGGGTCTACGCGCTGGTGCTGTCCCAGCTCGAGGACCCGTTCGGGCCGGCGAGCGCCGAGGAGCTCGCGGATGCGGTGACGACGGCGCTCGACATCCTGCGCGACGTGCGCGCGCGGCGCGGCATCGAGATCCAGTCGCCGGTCAACCTCGTGGTCACCGACGGCGAGTCGATGGTCGCCACGCGATTCGCGTTCGACTACGGCTGGTATCCCGGACGACGGCTCGTTCTTCGCCGGCGAGCGCGAGTTCGACTTCACGACGCTGTGGACCACCCAGTCGGCCGACGGGCGATCGATCACGATCGCGAGCGAGCCGTTGACGCACGACCGGACCGACTGGCTCGAGGTCCCGGAGTACGCGCTGCTGACCTTCAGCGCCGACGAGGACGGGATCGCGGTCGAGCACCGGGAGCTGGTTCTGTGAGCGGGCTGCCCGACCTGTCGGCGGTCGACCTGTTCGAGGAGCTGCCCGAGGACGAGCGTGAGCACCTCGCGCGCCTGATGAACCCGTTCAGCGCTCCGGTCGGGACGACGCTGTTCTCCGAGGGCGATCCGAGCGACGGCCTGTACCTCCTGCGAGTCAGGGGCGCTGCGTGTCGTGCGCCCCGGGCCGCACGGCATGGCCGTGCCGCTGGCGACGATCGGCCCCGGCGCGGTCGTCGGGGAGCTGTCGATGCTGGGATCGGGCGCGCGGACAGCGACGGTCGTCGTCGCACGCGAGGCCACGGGCTGGCACCTGCACCGCCGCGCGTTCGACGTCGTGCGCGCCGACCTGCGCCCGGGGTCCGTGGCGCTGATCCGGCGGCTCGGAACCCTCGCCGCCCAGCGGATGCGCGACCGCTACGAGGCGATCGCGGCGAAGCTCGGCGTCACGCCCACCGCGGGCGCGTTCCCCGGCGCCCTCCCCGAGGCCTATCCCGAGCCACGCGAGCTCGCGCACCTCGCGACGACGCTGATGTTCGCCCAGATGAGCCCGGCGTCGGTGGCGGAGATCGCCTCCGACGCGCGGCGCCTGTTCGCTGCGCGCGGGGCGCTCGTCCTCGCGCCCGGCGTGCCACCGCCCGCGCTCTACGTCGTCGTCCACGGCGCGGTCGAGGTCGCCGTCCGCGGGCCGGACACCGTCCAGCGCGTCCGGCTGGCAGGCCCCGGCCGGGCCGTCGGCCACCTCGGGGTGCTCGGCACGGAGCCGGCCGTCGCAGAGGCCCGGGCGCGCGAGCGCACGGTGCTGCTCGAGCTGCCCTGGCCGCACGTCCACGCGCTGCTTGACGGCGCGACCGACGCCGCGCGCGCGTTCGTCCTGGCGTTCAGCGAGGACGTCGTGCGCGCGCTGCGCTACGCCGAGAGCCCGGTGGCCGCGCTGCGCGTGGCTTCCGGGCCGGCCGACGCGCCGCTGCAGCGGGTCCGGGCGCTCTAGCCGAAGATCCGCCGGATGGTCACGCCGACGGTGTAGAAGAGGAAGTCCGATCCCTGCACGCCCTTGCGGTAGCGCTTGCGGGTGTCGAACTGCAGCTTCCACTTGCCGGGCTCGGCGCTGAACGGGAAGAGCTTCTTGCGTGAGGTGCGCTTGATCTGGCCACAGACGCCCTGCGCCCTGCCCAGCCGGATCGTGCGCTTGAGCTTGCCGTTCGGCCGCACGTAGTGCAGGTAGACGATCGGGTTGGCGGTCACGAGTCCGAAGCCGAACACCTTGAAGCGCACGTGCAGCGTCTTCGGGTTCCCCGACGGCGGCATGAAGTCCGCAAGGAACGGCGTCACGGAGAAGCCCGTCGTCGGGACGTTCGCGCCCTGGACGATGCCCAGCGTGTAGGCGTGGACGCTGTTGCCCGCCAGCTCGGGCGTGGGGAACGAGCCGGCGATGCCGCCCGCGGCGTCGGTCGTGCCGGTGCCGTTGGGCAGCGGCCGGCCGTCGAGGGTCACCTGGTAGCTCTGGTTGGGCTCGAAGCCGTTGCCGGAGACGGCGATCGTCCCGGCGTTGTCCTGGTAGCAGGACCGGTCGGTCTGGATCTGGGCTGCCGAGGCGGCGGCTGGAACGGCTGCCGCGACGGCAAGGACTGCCGCGACGGCGCTGGATCGGGTTCTCATTCGGGCTCCTCCCCTGGTGATGCGCTGGACCGTACAACCCTGCACAACACGCCGACTGGTAGAAACGCTCGCATGCCCACTTACATCATGCTCACGACCCTCACCCCCGAGGGCGTGCAGACGGTCAAGAACAACCCGCAACGCATCCGTGAGGTCAACAAGGAGATCGAGCAGCTGGGCGCGACCGTCAAGTCGCAGTGGTCGACGCTGGGCCGCTTCGACTTCGTGAACGTCGTGGAGGCGCCGGACGAGGCGACGATCGCGCGCGTCTCGCTCGAGCTCGGCTCGCGCGGCACCGGCCGCTACGAGACGCTCTCCGCCATCCCGATCGACGATTTCATCGCCTCGCTCTAGCTTGCCCCGGGTCCTCATCGTCGGCTCGGGCGGGCGCGAGCATGCGATCGTCCGGGCGCTCAAGCGCTCGCCGCAGGAGCCCGAGCTGCTGTGCGCGCCGGGGAACCCCGGCATCGCGCGTGACGCGCAGCTGGTGGACGTTGGGGTGACCGACATCGACGGGCTGGTTGCGGCCGCCGCAGGGCTGTCGACCTGGTGGTCGTCGGGCCGGAGGCCCCGCTGGTCGCCGGGCTCGCCGACCGGCTCGCCGAGCGCGGCGATCAGCGTGTTCGGTCCGAGCGCCGACGCCGCGCAGCTCGAGGGCTCCAAGGCGTACTCGAAGGACGTGATGGCGGCCGCGGGCGTGCCGACCGCCGCCTACGCCGTGGTCGACAGCGTCGAGGACGGGATGGCCGCGATCACCGGCTATCCGACGGTCATCAAGTTCGACGGGCTGGCGGCGGGCAAGGGCGTCGTGATCGCGGCCGACGAGGATGACGCGCGCGAGACGCTCGTGGCGTTCCTGGAGGAGCGGCGCTTCGGCGACGGGCGCGTCGTGGTCGAGGAGCACCTCGTGGGCGAGGAGCTCTCGCTGCTGGCGCTGTGCGACGGCGAGCGCGCGGTGCCGCTTGCCTCCGCGCAGGACTACAAGCGGATCTTCGACGGCGACGAGGGGCCGAACACCGGCGGCATGGGCTCCTACTCGCCGGTGCCGGGCGGGGACGGGCCGGACGTCGAGGCGATCGCCGCTGCGGTCCACCAGCCCGTCGTCGACGAGATGCGCCGCCGCGGCATGCCGTTCCACGGCGTCCTCTACGCGGGGCTGATGCTCACCTCCGACGGACCGAAGGTGCTCGAGTTCAACGTTCGCTTCGGCGATCCCGAGACCCAGGCCGTGCTGCCGCGGCTGCGCTCGGACCTGCTCGACCTGCTCGAGCGCGCCACGCGCCCCGGCGGCCTGGCGGGGGTGCAGCTGGACTGGGACGACCGCTGGGCGGTCACGCTCGTGCTGGCGAGCAGCGGCTACCCGGAGTCCTCGTCGAGCGGGGACGTCATCACCGGCGTCGACGACGCCGCCCGCCGGCGTCGAGGTCACCATGCGGGCACTGCGCTGCGCGACGGCGAGCTCGTGACGGCCGGCGGCCGCGTGCTCAACGTGACGGCGCTGGGCCCCGACCCCGCCGCCGCCCGCGACGCGGCCTATGCTGCCGCCGACCAGATCCAATTCGAAGGCCGCCAGCTGCGCCGCGACATCGCGCTGCGGGCCGTGGAGCGAGTACGCGCATGACGCAGTTCGAGACCCAGACGCAGACCGCGACCCCAGCAGCTGACCGAGCCCGACCGCGCGACGGGCCGCTCGTCGGGATCATCATGGGCTCGCAGTCCGACATGGACCATGCAGAAGGCCGGCAAGGTGCTCGAGGAGGCCGAGGTCACCTTCGAGCTGCACGTCATGTCGGCGCACCGGCACCCCGACAAGGTCGCGGAGTACTGCCGCACGGCGCGCCAGCGCGGGCTGAGGGTGATCATCGCCGGCGCCGGCCTGTCAGCGCGGCGCTGCCGGGCGTGGCGGCGGCGCACACGGACCTGCCGGTGATCGGCGTCCCGCTGTCGTCGTCGCTCAGCGCCGCCGGCGGGCTCGACGCGATCCTGAGCGTGGTCCAGATGCCGCCGGGCGTGCCGGTGGCGAGCGTCGGCCTGGACAACTCGCGCAACGCCGCGCACCTCGCGGTGCGCATCATCAACGCGTGATCGAGCGCTACACACGGCCCGCGATCGGGGCCGTCTGGACCGACGAGGCCCGGATGGAGGCCTGGCGCAAGGTCGAGGTCGCCGCGTGCGAGGAGATGGAGGGCCCCACCGCCCAGGACCTCGACGCGATCCGTGGCGCGACGTTCACCGTCGAGGCCGTCAAGGAGCGCGAGCAGGTCACCGACCACGACGTGGCCGCGTTCGTCGACGTGCTGAGCGCCTCGGCGGGCGACGGCGGGCGCTGGATCCACTTCGGCCTCACGAGCTCGGACGTGCTCGACACCGCGCTGGCGCTACAGCTGCGCGCGGCGGGCGAGATCGTGCTGGAGGGCGCCCGCGAGCTGGCCGATGCGTTCGCCGAGCGCGCGCGCGAGCACGTCGACACGGTCTGCGTCGGGCGCACGCACGGCGTGCACGCCGAGCCGACGACCTTCGGCATCAAGCTGGCGGGCTTCGCGTTCGAGGCGCGGCGCAACGCGCAGCGCCTGGAGCGGGCGTTCGCCGACGCCTCGGTCGGCGCCGTCAGCGGCGCGGTCGGGACCTATTCGGCGACCTCGCCGGAGTTCGAGGCGCGCGTGCTGGCGCGGCTCGGCCTGCAGGCCGAGCCGGTGTCGACGCAGGTCGTCCCGCGTGACCGCCACGCCGAGCTGCTGCAGGCGATCGCGCTGGCGGGCGCGGGCCTGGAGCGGTTCGCGACGGAGATCCGCCATCTGCAGCGCACCGAGGTGCGCGAGGTCGAGGAGCCGTTTCGCTCCGGGCAGCAGAAGGGGTCGTCGGCGATGCCGCACAAGCGCAACCCGATCACGACGGAGCGGATCACCGGCCTGGCACGGCTGCTGCGCGGCTACGCGACGGCCGCGGTGGAGAACGTGGCCCTCTGGCACGAGCGCGACATCTCGCATTCGGGCGCGGAGCGCGTCGCGCTGCCCGACGCGACGATCCTCATCGACTACATGCAGTCGCTCGCGTTGCGCGTCGTGCGGGGCATGGTCGTCCATGCCGACCGGATGCGCGAGAACCTCGACCTCACCCACGGCGCGCTGTTCTCCCAGCGCGTGCTGCTGGCGCTCGTCGCCGGCGGCATGACGCGCGACGAGGCGTACCGCATCGCGCAGGAGCATGCGCAGCGCGCGTGGGACGAGCGCACGCCGCTGCGGGGCCTGCTCGAGCAGGCCGACCTCGGCATCGATCTCGACGAGGTCTTCGACCTTGAGCACTACACGCGGTATGCGGCCGAGATCGTCGGCCGCCTGGACGAGCCGCCGGGCGGCCGGTCGTCGGTCTGCGTGCCTCCTGATAGGTGACCCGGCGATCCTCTTGCGCTGCGGTGCGCGATGCAACTAGGGTCGACCGAATGGCGAGCGTGGCCGACGATCTCAAGCGCGTCCCGTTGTTCTCGGGGTTGAGCCAGCGGCAGCTCAAGCAGCTGGCGAAGGACTTCCACGAGCGCAAGATCAAGTCCGGGACCGAGCTGGTGAAGCAGGGCGAGATGAGCGGCATCGACTGCTTCGTGATCGCCGAGGGCGAAGCCGAGGTGAGGGTCGACGGCACAGAGGTCGCGCGGCTCGGGCCCGGCGACTACTTCGGCGAGCTCGCGCTTGTCACCGAGCGGGTGCGCTCGGCGTCCGTCGTGTCCGTGACCGACATGCGCTGCTACACGATCCAGTTCTGGAACTTCCGCAAGTTCGCCAAGACCAACCCCGACGTGACGTGGAAGCTGCTGGAGCACGTGACCAATCTGCTCGTGGAAGAGCGCGAGCGCCGCGCTCGCGTGTCGATCGCCGCGAGCTGACTAGGCCGTGCAGCTCGTGAGCGCGTCGGCGTAGAGCTGCGCGCGCGCCAGGTAGCCCGCGGCGGTGCCGTGGACGCCGTCCTTGGCGAGCCACTGCTTGCGGTGGCCGCGCACCGCCTGCGCCCAGTCGGCGATCAGCAGCCTCCCGCTCAGCGCCGGATCGAGCGCGAGCGCGCGTAGGCGCGCGTTCACGCGCGCATAGGTACGGCCACCCACCTTCGGGCGCACGATCGTGGCCCAGACCGCGCAGCCGTGCGGCCCGAGCGCGGCGACGCTCGACCGCACCGCCGCGTCGAGCTGCTCGATGCGGACCGGGTCGTCGTTCGTGAACAGGCTGTAGGCGAACGACGCGCGCGGCGGGTCCGAGCCGGCAAGGACGGACATGCCCTCGTCGAGGGGGCGGCCGATGCGTGCGTCGACGAGCACGGGCCGCTCGGGCAGCAGCCCCTGCAGCGCCGGCGCCATCCCGACCGCGAGCGAGTCGCCGATGACGACGACCGTGCCGCCGCCGCCGAGACCCGTCGGCGTGGCGGGCGGAGCGCTGAACACCGGCGCGACGCGCTTCGACAACGTGAGGTGCAGCGGCACGCCGCCGACGTTCAGCGTCACGCGCTGATGGCCCTTGCGGGCCATCAACTGCATGCGGGTGGCCCAGCGCCCGCCCCGCCCCGCGAAGGTGATCGCCGTGCAGTCGAACCCGCGGCACGACGCGCTGATCGGCACGTTCGTCCCTGCCGGCGCGCGGCCGCTGAGCGCGACGTTCGCGGTGACGAGCTTCTTCCCGAACGCGACCGCCGGCACGCGCGCGCCCTCGAGCGGCGCATCGATCTGGACCTGCGCCCACGCAGGGGAGGCAAGGCCGAGCAGCGCGATGACGGTGGCGAAGGCACGCACGGCGCAAGAGGGTAGGGCTGGCGAACGAGTGCCTCATCGGACCAACAGCGAGTAGCGCCCCTGCGTGACCGTCCTCGGCGCGGCGAACACGTAGCGCAGCACGCGCCAGCAGGTGCCCGGTCGCGACGACGGTGGCAGGCCCATGCACTGGCGATGCCGGCGGCTGCAGCCCGACGTGTAGCCCTCGCCCATCGGCAGCGACGGAGGCTCGCGCGTCGCGACGCGCGACGCGCGTCGCAGATCGCGGCGGTAGTACTGCATCGGGGTGTAGCTGGCGTGCGGACGACGAGCACGGCGTCAGCGTCCCGCGTGTTGCCCGCGCGGCGCTGCGCCAATCCTCGCGCCGTGCTTCGGATCCCCGGCGATAGTGCGCGATCGTGATGATCGTCCAGATGGCGCAGACGCCGGCGAGTGATCGACATCGCCCCGGCGCATGCGGTCGAAGCCGATGGCGGCGACGATCAGTGAACGTGATCAGCGCCCCAATGACGGCGCGGGGGATGAGGACGTCCTTGGCGCACGAGCGCCGGCCATGCGGAAGCACGATCGACGACGAGTCCCAGTGACCGCGATGGCGGCCGGCCGGTCGGGCTCGCCCAGGCCCGGCCCGCAGCGCCATGACGGCCGGCACGAGCAGCGCCAGCGACGGCGACCACGGCGAGAGCCCGGGGCCAGCTGGTAGCCCGCGAAGAAGCCGGACCGGGATCTGCACCAGCAACCGCAGAGCTCGTGCGCTGCGATCCAGCGACGTGTCCCGTCCTGCGACGCCGCGAGCAGCGCGAGCGCGACGAGCGCGGTCGCACGCGACGGGCACCGGAGCCAGCGCGCGCGCCCGCATCCGCGCAGCAGCCATGCCGCCTCGGGGACGACCATCAGCGCGGCGACGTAGTGCGTCGCCAGCGCCAGCCAGCCGAGAGTCCGCCCACCACCAGCGGCGGTCGTCGCTGGAGGGCGAGCGATGCGTCCCGAGTCAGCAGGAGCACGAGCAGCGAGTAGGCGCGCGCGTCCTGGGCGTGCCAGACGAGCATCGGGTTGCGTTGCCGGCGAGGCGCCGCCGCGATCAGCGCCGCTCGGTCTGCCGGCGCACTCGCGCGCGCAACGACATAGATCGCCGGGACGATCAGGATGCCGAGGAGCGCAAACGGCAACCGCAGCCCGAACTCGCTCGTCCCCGTGATCTTCGTGGCGAACCACTCGTAGGCGAAGGACAGCGGCGGCGTGGCCTCGACGTGGACGACGCGGTCCAGCATGCCTGCCGAACGAGTCGGTCGCGGAGGCGTATGTGTGGCCTTCGTCCAGCCACAGGCTCGACCAGCCCAGCGTCGGAATCCGCAGCAGCGCGGCGAGCACGACGATCCCTGTCAGGGGCAGATGGCGCCGCATGCGATCCGGCAGGTTATGCCGCTAGCATCGAAGCAGTGAGTGCCGCCATCGCCGACCTGCCCCTTGTCGCTTCGGGCAAGGTCCGTGAGATCTACGACCTGGGCGATCGGCTGCTCATGGTCGCAAGCGACCGGATCTCCACGTACGACGTGGTGCATCCGAATCCGATTCCCGACAAGGGCAAGGTCCTGACGGGCCTGTCGGCCTTCTGGTTCGCCAAGACCGGCCACATCGTCGCCAACCACTACGTCTCGGCAACCGAGGGCGTGCCCGAGGAGGTGCGCGGCCGCGCGATGGTCGTGCGCAAGCTCGAGATGCTCCCCGTGGAGTGCGTGGTGCGCGGCTACATCACCGGCTCGGGGTGGAAGGACTACCAGGCCACCGGCTCGGTCTCGGGGATCGAGCTGCCGCCGGGGCTGAAGGAGTCCGACCGCCTGCCGACGCCGATCTTCACCCCGTCGACGAAGGCCGAGGAGGGCCACGACGAGGCGATCGACTTCGACCAGTCGGCGGAGCTGGTGGGCGACCGTGACCTGATGGGGCGCGTGCGCGACGCGTCCGTCGCGCTGTACTGCTTCGCCGCCGAGCACGCGCGTGAGCGCGGCGTGATCCTCGCGGACACGAAGTTCGAGTTCGGACTGGATCCGAACGGCGAGCTCGTCGTCGGCGACGAGGTGCTGACGCCCGACTCCTCGCGCTACTGGCCGGCGGACAGCGTACGAGCCCGGCCACGGCCAGCCGAGCTTCGACAAGCAGTACGTGCGCGACTGGGCGTCGGAGTCGGGCTGGGACAAGACGCCGCCGGCGCCCGAGGTCCCCGAGGACGTCGTCGAGGGCACCCGCGCCCGCTACGTCGAGGCCTACGAGAAGATCACCGGCGAGTCGTTCGCCGCCTGGCTGGCGAGGACCGGCTCGTGAGGGCGCGCGTCCTGATCCGCCCGAAGGAGGGCATCCTCGATCCGCAGGGCATCGCCGTCGAGCGAGCGCTGCCCGCGCTCGGGTTCGACGGCGTGCAGAACGTCCACGTCGGGCGGCTGGTCGAGCTCGATGTGGAGGACGAGTCGCAGCTGGACGCGATGTGCCAGAAGCTCCTGGCGAACCCGCTCATCGAGGACTACGAGATCCTCGGATGAAGCTGGGCGTCGTCCAGTTCCCCGGCAGCTGCGACCACACGGACGCGCTGCTCGCGGCGCGCCGGGTCGCGGATGCGCAGCTGCTGTGGCACGGCGATCACTCGCTCGCCGGCGTCGACGCGGTGATCGTCCCCGGCGGGTTCTCCTACGGCGATTACCTGCGCGTCGGCGCGATCGCGCGCTTCTCGCCGCTGATGGAGTCGGTGATCGCGTTCGCCAACGACGGCGGCCCGGTGCTCGGCATCTGCAACGGCTTCCAGGTGCTCTGCGAGGCGCACCTGCTGCCCGGCGCGCTGCTGCCGAACACGTCGCTGCGGTTCGTATGCCGGCAGGTCGACGTCGAGGTCGTCGGCGCTTCGGCGTGGACCACGGGCGGCGCCACGTTGTCGATCCCCGTCAAGCACACGACGGGCCGCTACTTCGCTCCGGATCTCGATCCCGCGCAGGTGGTCTTCCGCTACGCCGCCGGCCAGAACCCGAACGGCTCGCAGGACGACATCGCCGGCGTGCGCAACGAGGCCGGCAACGTCGTCGGGCTGATGCCGCACCCCGAGCACGCGGTCGACGCGCTGACGGGCTCGGCCGACGGCCTGCACCTCTTCGAGTCGGTCGTGCGTGAACGTGTCGGCTGACGTGCAGGCGCTCCCGTCCGTCGACGACGCCGTCGCGCTCGGCCTCACGCGCGACGAGTACGCGCTCGTGTGCGAGAAGCTCGGCCGCGCGCCCAACCAGGTCGAGCTCGCGATGTTCAGCCTCCTGTGGAGCGAGCACTGCGCCTACAAGCACTCGAAGAAGCTGCTGCGCACGCTGCCCGTCGAGGGGCCGAAGCTCGTCATGGGCCCGGGCGAGAACGCCGGCGCCGTCGACGTCGGCGGCGGGATGGCGGTCGCGTTCAAGGTCGAGTCGCACAACCATCCGTCGGCGGTCGAGCCGTTCCAGGGCGCTGCCACCGGCGTCGGCGGCATCCTGCGCGACATCTTCGCGATCGGCGCGCGGCCGATCGCGGTGCTCGACTCGCTGCGCTTCGGTGAGCCGACATCGGATCGCTCGCGCTACCTGCTCGATCGCGCCGTCGCAGGCATCGGCCACTACGGCAACTCGGTCGGCGTGCCGACGATCGGCGGCGAGGTCTACTTCGAGGGCCCCTACGAGACCAACTGCCTGATCAACGCCATGGCGCTGGGCCTGGGCGAGACCGAGAAGCTCGTGCGCTCCGCGGCCGCGGGCGTCGGCAACGTCGTGATCCTCTTCGGCGCCTCGACCGGCCGCGACGGCATCGGCGGGGCATCCGTGCTGGCCTCGGCCGAGTTCGGCGAGGGCGACGCGGACAAGCGCCCCACGGTTCAGGTCGGCGACCCGTTCGAGGAGAACAAGCTGATCGAGTGCTCGCTGGAGCTGCTCGAGCGCGGCCTGCTGGTCTCGCTCCAGGACCTCGGCGCGGCCGGGCTGACGTCGAGCGCGTCGGAGATGGCGTCCAAGGGCGAGGTCGGGATCGACATCGACGTCAGCCGGGTGCCGCTGCGCGAGGCGGACATGGAGCCCTTCGAGATCATGGTCTCCGAGTCCCAGGAGCGGATGTTGTGCGTGGCCGAGCCCGCGCGCGTGGACGAGGTGCTCGCCCTGTGCGAGAAGTGGGAGGTCCACGGCACGGCGATCGGCGAGGTCACCGACACGCGCCACATGCGGATCTTCCGCGGCGACGAGCTGGTCGGGGACATGCCGGTCGACGCGCTGGTCGACGACTGCCCGCTGTACGACCTCGCGCCCGCGAAGCCGAGCGGCCAGCTGTACCCCGCGCCGGAGCGGACGCTCGATCCGGACGCCGACGAGCGCGCGACGCTGCTCGCGCTGCTCGCATCGCCGAACATCGCCTCGCGGCGCCCGCTCTTCGAGCAGTACGACTGCATGGTGGGCTCGCGCACGGCGCGCAGGCCGGAGCAGGCCGACGCCGCCGTGCTGATGCTCGCCGAAGGCGCCATCGGCGTCTCGATCGACGGCAGCGGCCGTCGTGTCGCGGCCGACCCGTACGCGGGCGCGGTCGAGGCGGTGCTCGAATGCTCGGCGAACCTCGCCTGCGTCGGCGCCGAGCCGCTCGGCCTGACCAACTGCCTGAACTTCGGCAACCCGGAGAAGCCGCACATCGCGTGGCAGCTGACCGAGGCGGTCCGCGGGCTGGGTGACGCGTGCCGCGCGCTCGGCGTCCCGGTCGTCGGCGGCAACGTCTCGCTGTACAACGAGGGCGCCGAGGGGCCGATCTACCCGACGCCCGTCGTCGGGATGGTCGGCGAGCTGCCCGATCCGTCGCGCGCGGCGCAGAGCGGGTTCGCGCGCGAGGGTGACGCGATCGTCCTGGTCGGAGCGTTCCGGCCGTCGCTCGACGCAAGCGAGCTGGCGAAGCTGCGCGGTGACGCCATCCCCGACGGGCTGCCCGCGGCCGATCTCGACGCGACCGGCGCGACGCACGCCGCGGTGCGCGATGCGGTCCGCTCCGGCTCGGTCCGTTCGTGCCACGACATCGCCGAGGGCGGGCTGGCCGTGGCGCTCGCCGAGTGCTGCCTTCTCGGCGGCATCGGCGCCGAGCTCGACGCCGACTCCGACGAGCCAGCCCTGTTCGGCGAGCAGCCGGGCGTGGCGTTCCTGCTCACGGGCACGGCCGAGGACGTCGCCGGCCTGGGCCAGGTGCTGGGGACGGTCGGCGGCGAGGAGCTGCGCATCGGCACGCTCAGCTGGTCTCTGGACGAGCTGCGCGCCGCCCACGGCGCCCTGGGCCCGCTCTTTCCGTGAATTGCTGACCCGGCCCACCCGCCCGGATCGCCCGGGTGCGTTGCTACATTCAATTTGCAGGCTTTCCCTCATGCCTCTTGACCTCTCGCTACGCGACGGACCGCGAGACGAGTGCGGCGTCTTCGGGATCTACGCTCCCGAACTCGACGTCAGCCGTCACGCGTACTTCGCCCTCTTTGCCCTGCAGCACCGCGGCCAGGAATCGGCCGGCATCGCCGCGTCCGACGCCGGTGGGTACATCATCACCCAGCGCGCGCTGGGTCTCGTCAGCCAGGTCTTCAAGGAGCACGACCTCAAGGCGCTCAGCGGCGACCTGGCGGTCGGGCACGTCCGCTACTCGACGACGGGCTCCAACGAGTGGGAGAACTCGCAGCCGGTGCACCGCAGCGCAGGCAGCGGCGGCAACCGCCGCGAGCTCGCGCTGGCGCACAACGGCAACCTGATCAATGCCGTCGAACTGCACGCGCAGCTGCGCGAGCAGGGCGTCCAGCTGCTCGGGACGTCGGACTCGGAGATCATCGCGGCGCTCCTGTCCTCCCATCCCGCGGAGAAGCTCGAGGATGCGATCGCGGATGTGCTGCCGCGGCTGAAGGGCGCGTTCTCGACGGTTGTCATGACCGCCGACCGCGTGATCGCGTTCCGCGACCCGGCCGGCCTGCGCCCGCTCGTCCTCGGGCAGGTCGGCGACCGCTACTGCGTCGCCAGCGAGTCGTGCGCGTTCGACATCATCGGCGCCAAGCTGCTGCGCGACGTGCAGCCGGGCGAGATGGTCTCGCTCGGGGAGAAGGGCCTCCAGGTGCGCCAGGTCGTCAGCGGCGAGCGCGAGGCGTTCTGCGTCTTCGAGTACATCTACTTCGCGCGGCCCGACTCGCGCATGAACGGCGACGTCCTGCAGGCCGCGCGCGGCCGGATGGGCGAGATCCTGGCCCGCGAGGCGCCGGTCGACGCCGACCTCGTGATCGCGGTGCCCGACTCCGGCAACGCGGCGGCGCGCGGCTACGCACGCGGGTCCGGGCTGCCCCAGGACGACGGCTTCGTCAAGAACCGCTACGTCGCGCGCACGTTCATCCAGCCCGGGCAGGAGCTGCGCAAGCACGGCCTGCGGCTGAAGTTCAACCCGCTGCCGGAGATCGTCGGCGACAAGCGCCTCGTCGTCGTCGACGACTCGATCGTGCGCGGCAACACGACGCGCCAGATCGTGCAGATGCTGCGCGATGCGGGGGCCCGCGAGGTGCACATGCGCATCAGCGCGCCGCCGATCAAGCATCCCTGCCACTACGGGATCGACATGTCCACGCGCGAGGAGATGATCGCGCACGAGCGCACGCCCGCGGAGATCGCCGAGGAGCTGGGCTGCGACTCGCTGGCGTACCTCTCGCTCGCGGGCGTCTACGAGGCGGTGCGCGGCGATCGCTCGCGCCACTGCGACGCCTGCTTCAGCGGCGAGTATCCGCTCGCCGGCACCGACGACGCGAACGGCAAGTTCGCGCTTGAGCGGTCCCTGCCGCTCGCCCGGGCTTGACGCTCGAAGCGGTGCAGGTCGCGGGACACCGTGCGTGGTACCGCACGTTCGCGTCGGCCGGGAGCGAGCTTGCGACCTTCGGCTCGACGCTCGCCGTCCTGACGACCGACCGCCCCGAGCGCTCACTGCTCAACGCGGCCGTCTACACGGACCCAGGCGATGTCGCCCTCGATGAGCTGGAGGCGTTCTTCGAGCCGGTGCAGGCGTGGTGCGTCTGGGTGCAGCCGGGGCACGACGAGCTGGCCGACGCGTGTGCCGCACGCGGCATGGCAAACGACGCGACGCCGATGCTCATGGCCGCGCCGATCGGCGAGGTCGACATCGAGCCGCCACGATGTCCCGGCGGAGATCGACGAGTCGGTCGACTGGGCTGAGATCGGGCGGGTCAACGACGCGGCCTACGGGCTGCCGGTGGAGCACTTCGCCCCGATCATGCGGCGCCTGTCGGCCGGCGGCTACCGGGCCGCGGTCGCGCGGCGCGACGGCGTGGCGCTGGCGTGTGCCGCCGTCGTCGTGGCCGATGGCAACGCCGAGGTGGTGTTCGTCGCGACGCTGCCAGACGAGCGCCGGCAGGGACTCGCCGCGGAGTGCATGCGAACGGCGCTGCGGGCGGCGGCGGCGGACGGCTGCACGACGACGACACTCGAGGCCACGGCGCGCCGGCGAGCCGGTCTACGCGGCGATGGGCTACCGCTCGTTCGGTCGCTACCGCATGATGGAATCACGCAGGACTGCAGCGGATTCGTAACGCCGCCGTCTGCGCTCCGGGGGCGGCCGTATCGTGAGCGCCCCGATGAGCGACCTGCACACAGCCCTCGAGCAGTGGTTCGGCTTCGAGCAGTTCCGTCCCGGTCAGGAGGAGGCCGTCGGGGCCGTGCTCTCCCGCCGGCCGCGATGTGCTCGTGGTCATGCCGACGGTGCCGGCAAGTCGCTCTGCTACCAGCTGCCCGCGCTGATGCGCGCCCGACCTGACGGTCGTCGTCTCGCCGCTGGTGTCGCTCATGGCCGATCAGGTCGGCGCGCTGGAGCGGATCGCGCCGGGGCGCGCGGTGCTCGTGAACGCCCAGCAGGACGTCGCCGCCAATCGCGAGGCGCTCGCGCGTGCGCGGGCGGGCGAGGTGAAGCTGCTGTACGTGGCGCCTGAGCGGTTCTCGTCGCCCGGGTTCCTGAAGGCCTGCGCGAGGCGCAGCTGGGCCTGTTCGTCGTCGACGAGGCGCACTGCGTGTCGCAATGGGGGCACGACTTCCGCCCGGACTACTTCCGGCTGGCCGACGCGGCGCGGTGGCTGGGTGCGCGGGCGATCGTGGCGTCCACTGCGACGGCGACGCCCGAGGTGGCGCGCGACATCGCGGTGCGCCTGAGCCTGCGCGGCCCCGTGCGCGTGTCGACCGGCTTCGACCGGCCGAACCTGTCGTTCGCAGTGGCGCGCTGCGGCTCGCGGGCCGACAAGCACCGCCGGCTGGTCGCGGCGCTGTCCGAGCCCGGAGCGCGCCCCGCGATCGTCTACGCGGGCACGCGCGCGAACTGCGTGCGGACGGCCGAGGCGCTGCGGGCCGAGCTCGGCTGCACCGCGCTGGCCTACCACGCGGGACTCGAAC
>CAWCEB010000127.1:0-40214 GCA_963794105.1 uncultured Actinomycetes bacterium
TCCGGGACGCAACCGAGCGACGCGATGCGGAGGAGAAGCTGATTCCAGAAACCAGAGCAACTCGCGATGTCGCAGAAGATGGAGGCAATGGGAAAACTGACCGGCGGGATTGCGCACGACTTCAACAATCTATTGATGATCATTGGAGGCAGTGCTCAGATCTTTGCACGCCTACTTGATCCGAAACTGCGCAAGAGCAATCGAGGCCATACAGACCGCGGCCAAACGCGGAGAAACTCTCACGCGCCAATTGTTGACATTTTCTCGTCATCAGCATCTTAACCCGACGATCGTCGATTTGAATGCTTCCTTAAAGAACATGCGGACGATGATTGAAAGCTCGCTGCGCGGGAACATTGTTTACAACGAAAATATTGGTGTCGGTGTTTGGCCGGTTAAGGTGGACATCGCCGAACTAGAACTTGCGATTGTCAATATCGCCGTCAACGCCCGCGACGCAATGCCAAACGGCGGCACGTTCACGTTGTCCGTTAACGACGTGACCATAAATCGGGAAATCGGTGAAAATCGCCTTAAAGGAGTCTTCCTTGCGATAGCGTTCGGGATACGGGCACTGGTATTCCGCCAAATCTCCTGTCCAAGATGTTCGATCCATTTTTCACGACCAAAGAGGTTGGCAAAGGAACCGGGCTGGGTTTGTCGCAGGTTTATGGTTTTGCGCACCAAGCCGGCGGAACGGTGATTGCAGACAGCAAGGTCGGAAAAGGAACAACAATTACAGTCTATTTGCCGTCTTGTGCGGACGAGCAAATCACCAGCAAAAAGGTCTCGGCTGCTAAATCAAAAACAAAAAAAAACAACGGCAAACGGTCCTCGTTGTCGACGACAGCGCTGATGTGGCAGAAGTGACATCCTCGCTATTCAACATCTGGGCTATGAGACCATCTATCGAGATTCGGCCGAAGCGGCATTAAAACTGCTTGAAGCCGGTACGAAGATCGATCTCGTCTTCAGTGATATCGTCATGCCCGGAACCATCGATGGCGTCGGGCTTGCGAGAGAAATCTGTTCACGGTACCCCAATTTGCCGGTGGTCCTTACAACCGGCTACAGCGATGCTGAAAAACGCAGCGCCCCCAAATATAAGAGTACTGCGTAAGCCGTTCGACACCGAGGCGCTAAGAGATTTTATCCGTGATCTACGCCTCCGAGATTATTGAAACCATCCGCAGTGCCTCAGTCGTCAAGCACGGCTAGCGTTTTGCGTAGAAGTTGATCGACCGTGGCCAGATAATCATTACGGCCATTTCTCGCTGCGCCGATTACGCAGCCTGAAGAGCAGAATGGGACCTTGTTTCGCGGACTCCATCGGAGCCAGCAGTCTCAACCGACTGCATCAACAGGCCGGACACGTGACCGCGCACGACCAATGCTGCAAAATGTCAGAAAATTCTTGCCAAGGCGCCGTCCACACGTGACCCAATTGCGCCCCGGGGCGCGATCGTCGTCGTCCTCCCGCCCGGCCGGAGTGCGTGGTTAGGACCCGTCGCGGGTTCCCGAAGCTGATCATTTTTCGCTAAAATACGATGTTCCATCGCGTTGCATTCGGCGACACTTCCCGGAAAAATCGATACGCCGCAGTTTGCGTCATTGCACGTCCACAATTGATGCGAAGGTTCATCGCCGTCGCATGCTTGGCTGTGCAGCCTGGCTCTGGTGGAGGCGACCGGATGATGAACCCGCGGCGAAGAGCGCAAGTGGCGTTGGCCTTGTGCGGAACGGTCAGTCTCGCCGGTTGGGTCGTCGCCTCGCTTGCGGGACCCGGTTCGGCCCGCATCGAGCACGCCAGCGCCGCAGTGCCAATCGCCGCAGTGCCAATCGAGGACCGCCGCTCACCATCTCTCACCGCCGAGGTCGTTGACGCACCGCAAGCAACCGCATTGGGCAACATCGAAGTCGCAAGCGCCGATACGGCGACGGTCGCCGAATTGGTGACGGGGACGGACGCCGGCAAGATGGTGGCCCCGGATCAACCGAAATCGATTTCGGATCAACCGGAGCCGATTGTCGAGGCCGCGTTGACCGATCCAACGCAGGTGCCGCCGCCCGAGGCACCGCCCGTGCAGGTCGCAACAGCGAACACGCCTGATCCCGTGCTGGACGAACCCAAGCAAGATCCTGCGCTCGCCGAACCCAAGAACGCCGTGAGCACCCTCGAAATTCGCGAGGAGTGCCTGGCCGCGGAAATCTGCATCGACCGATTCCTGTGGGCGCTCTACGAACGCACGCGCAAGGAGGACACCATCAAGGTGCATGAGCAGAGGAAAGTGACGGTCAAGAAGAAGCGCAAAACCGTGACCGTCACCAGAACCTTTACCAGGCTCGTCGATCAGGACTTCACGTGGAAGGATCCGAAGGCGGCGGAACGAGTCGGCATGCCGATGATGGACTACGTGATCGGAGGCATGGACCGGAGCTTCAGGTTAAAGCTTTTTCACGCGCTCCACGCGGCGGAGCAGGCCGGGCTGTCGCCCGGCATCACCAGCGCGTTCCGCGATGACTATCGTCAATCGATTGCAAGCGGCCTGAAGGCCGCGACTGATCGATCCTTCCATGGCGGCAGTTTCCGCGGCGGCTATGGCCACGGGCTTGCGGCCGATATCGTGAGCGTCAAAGGCGCGACCCGGGCGCAGCGGTGGGTCTCCACCGAAAAGCTCTGGAAATGGATCGATGAACACGGCAAGGAGTTTGGAATCGGACGGCCGTATCTCGGTAGAGATCCGCCGCATGTGGCGCCGGTCGACGGCAAGGAATATGTCTCTCGCCGCGGGGGCGCGAAAACTCAGCAAGCGGAATCGTCGGTGAAGAAGCGCATCCGGCTGGCTGCGCGGGCCGATACCAGCGCGAAGCGGACCAATTCGGCCGAGCGGCGAAAGCGAACATGCGCGTTGCGGCTCAGGTCCGCAGATGAAGCCGCGCAGAGCTTGCTGTTTCCGCTCAGCTGGCCTTGCGGCCCATGAAGGCCGGAATATGGAGAACTCTTTCCTCGATCGCATTGCGCACTGGAGAGGGGCAGCCGTAGGGGTCGAAGCCCTGCGGAGCCGCGTGGCGCGTATATTCCGAACTCGGGTTTGCCGACCGCCCTGCGGGGTGGCGGGCCGCTGGGAGGGCCGGCGGACTCTCTAATTGCGGCGGCAGCGCATTACGCTCAATGCGGCTGGTGACGTGCCGGCTGACGTTGCGCAGCTTGCCGGCAAGTTCTGTCAGTAAGCTTTTCCGCTGGTTGCGTCTGGCACGTCGGATAGGGGTTATCGATGCCGGTCGCCACCACTGAGACGCGGACGATACCCTCCAGGCTTTCATCGAAGGACGCGCCGATGATGATGTTGGCATCCTGGTCTGCTTCTTCGCGAATGCGGGTGGCAGCTTCGTCGACCTCGAATAGCGACAGGTCCTTGCCGCCGGTGATGGAGATTATGAGGCCACTCGCGCGCTTGATCGAGGGATTTTCGATCAATGGATTGGAGATCGCGGCCACAGCGGCGTTGAGCACACGCTTCTCGCCGGAGGCCTCGCCCCTGCCCATCATGGCCTTGCCCTTCTCGCGCATTACGGCGAGAACGTCGGCAAAATCCAAGTTGATCAGACCTTCCTTGACGATGAGGTCGCTGATGCAGGCCACCCCCGAATAGAGCACCTGATCGGCCAAGGCGAAGGCATGGGTGAACGTGGTCTTCTCGTTGGCCACCGGAGTGTTGACCACCCCGGCGTCGACGCTGTGCCCTGCGCGCCGGCGCCCGAGCGCGACGATCGACTCGCCGATCGCGATGAGGACGATCAGGCCGTGGCGCTCGGCGAAGTGGTGCGGGACGAGCTTCCAGCCGTCGGTCCCGAAGAAGAACGGGCCGCCCAGATCGAGCGCCAGCGCGAGCGCCCACAGCGCGCCCTGCAGCGTGCCGTCGGCGAACGCAGCCGCTGCGATCAGCCCCCCCCGATCGCGGTGCTGACCGCCAGGCCGAGCACCGAGGTGCGCAGCGCCGGGTCGTCGCGGCTGGCGAGGATGAACAGGCCGATCTGCGCGAACCGGACGATCGCGTAGGCGCCCGCGAAGAGGCCGCGCCGTCGTCGAACACCGTCGGGACGCACAGCGCCGCCACGAGCAGCGCCGCCATGGCGGCGAAGATGACCAGCCGGACGGCGCCCTCCTCCGGATCGACGACGCTCGTCAGCCAGGCGTAGCCGACCCACGCCCACCAGAGGATCCCGAGCACCAGCAGCCCCTTGACGATGCCCTCCCAGCTGTTCTCGTGGGCGATCAGCGCGGTGCACTGCGTGATCGCCAGCACGAAGACCAGGTCGAAGAACAGCTCCAGCGGGGTCACGCGTTCGTCGTCGCCGCGCAGGACGGCGGTCAGCCGCGGGCTGCTCGGCGCGACTGTGTCGCTCACGACGTCCGCATGGCGTCCGAGGCGTCGCTCTCGCGCACCTCGTCGAGCACGCCGAGGATCTCGCCGACACGGCAGACCAGCAGCCGCTCCTCGTCGACCTCGACCCAGACGCCCGCACTGGCGGGGAACACGACGTGGTCGCCCGGCTTGACCGGCATGGACACGCCGGCGTGCTCCACCAGTCCACGCCCTGGCCGACGGTCAGCACGATGCCCTGCTGTGGGGGCGGTTCGTTCGTGCCGGCCGGGACCACCAGACCGGACTGGCGCATGCGCTCAGGCTCGAGCTCCTTGATGACGATCCGGTCGAAGAGCGGGCGCAGAACGTGCTTCATGTGGATGCAAGGGTACGTCCAGAGCCAGCTGACACCCTCAAGCTGAGCGCGAGAGCCGCCGATGGACCTCTTGATGTTCGATCTCGACGCTGCTCTCCGCTACCTGGTCGAAGCCGGCGGCTCCGACCTCCACCTCAAGGTCCCCAGCAAGCCGCTGATCCGTGTGGACGGCGAGCTGGAGGCGATCCCCGACAGCCAGGAGCTCAGCGGGGAGGTGACCATGGGGTGCGTCAAGCACATGCTCGACGACCCGGCCAAGCTCGAGGAGTTCACGAGCGAGCGCGAGGTCGACTTCGCGTACTCGATCCCCGGCGTGGCCCGGTTCCGTGTCAACGCCTTCTACCAGCGCGGCTCCGTCTCGCTGGTCGTCCGCGCGATCCCGATCAACATCCGCACGATCGAGGATCTGAACCTTCCGCCCGTGATCCGCGACCTCGCAGACGAGGAGCGCGGGATCGTGCTGCTGACGGGCACCACGGGCTCGGGCAAGTCGACGACGCTGGCCGCGATGATCGACCACATCAACTCGAGCAAGTCGCGTCACATCGTGACGATCGAGGACCCGATCGAGTTCCTGCATCCCGACAAGCGCTCGCTGATCAACCAGCGCGAGGTCGGCTTCGACACGACGTCGTTCAAGCGCGCGATGCGGCGCGTCCTGCGTCAGGACCCGGACGTGATCCTGATCGGCGAGCTTCGTGACGAGGAGACGGTCCAGACGGCGCTGAGCGCCGCGGAGACGGGCCACCTCGTGCTCTCCACGGTCCACACCCTGGACGCGACGGAGACCGTCAACCGCCTGATCGAGTTCTTCCCGCCGCACATGCACCAGCAGGTGCGCGCGATGATCGCCGGCACGCTCAAGGGCGCGATCTCGCAGCGCCTCGTGCGCGGCGTCGGCGGTAAGGGCCGCGTCGCGACCTGCGAGGTCCTGCGCTCGACCGGCCGCGTCAAGGACATGATCCTCGACCCGCTGCAGACCGGAAAGCTCCACGAGGTCATCTCGGAGGGCGGCTACTACGGCATGCAGACGTTCGACCAGGCGCTCTTCGACCACCTCAAGGCTGGGCGCATCGAGATGGAGGACGCCGTCGCGGCCTCCACGAGCCCGCACGACTTCAAGCTCCTCGTCGCCTCCGACGGCCGCCGCGGCACCACGATGGACGACCTGCAGCAGGCCGAGGACCAGCGCGCCGAGGGCGCCCCGGTCGGCTCAGCCCTCCGCTAGCCCCGGACTGAGGGGACAGACCCCTCAGTCCGGCGAGCCTTCGCGAGCCGCTCATACGCAGTCGTTCGGCTGATCTTCAAGAACTGCGCGATCTCGCCAATCGGGATCGAAAAGTCATCGACCGCGGCGATGAGCCACGCATCGGAGTTCGAGTGGGCAAGGTCGGCGAGCAGGCCGTCAGTGGATTTCGCCACGAGTTGCAGGTAGTTGAGGCGTGCCTCGCCGCGGTAGGAGCCGAGATGCTCGTAGGCGGCGGCGACATCGAGAAACGCAGGCGGCTCGGCCGTCCCAGCCAGCGCTCGGTGCGCGCTCCACGGCCAGTCGTGTGGGTGCCGGCAGATGCCTGCCTCAATCGGGTTACGCGCGATGTAGCGCAGGCATCCGAGCACATGCCGGTGGGTTCGAACGGGACCGCTATAGAACCGGTCCCCGAAGACATGCCCACCTTCGCCGCGGCGGCGGTTGATATGCCGCGCGAACTGCTCGTGCACGCGCTTGAAACCAGCGCTGAGGTCGGGGCACGGCGTCTGGACCAGGAGGTGCAAGTGATTGCCCAACAGGCAGAACGTCAGCACTCGCCATTCGCGCTCGCGTACCTCTCGCGCAACGAATTGAAGGTAGCGCTGGCGATCGACGTCGTCGTGGAACAGCAGGCGGCCCGACGGGCTCTTGCCGGTCACATGATGCATCGCGCCCGCAAGTTCGATCCGGGGTCGTCGCGGCATACCTCCACTAGGCACGCGGTTCCGGGATTTCGCCCCGGACACAGGGGACTGTCCCCTCAGTCCGGGTCCGGACGCAGGGGACAGTCCCCCCAGTTCGGTGAGATAGTCGGTGTATGCAGACCTCGCTCCAGCAATTCTCAGAGACCCAGTCCACCGATGCCTTCGCGCTGCAGAACTCCAAGCTGCTGAAGGTCAGGCTCAACCAGGGCACGATTCAGGCGAAGCTCGGCTCGATGGTCGCCTACCAGGGCGACGTGAGCTTCGAGCACGCCGGGAGCGGCGGGATGAGCCGAATGCTCAAGAAGGCCGTGACCGGCGAGGGCGCGCGGATGATGAAGATGACCGGCAGCGGCGAGGTGTTCCTGGCCGACCTGGGCCAGGACGTGCATCTGCTGCAGCTCGAGAACGAGAAGGTCACGGTCAACTCCGCCAACCTGCTCGCCTTCGACGCGGACATCGACTGGGACATCGAGCGGGTGCAGGGCGCCAGCGGCATGATGGGCGGCGGGCTGTTCAACACCTCGCTCAAGGGCACCGGCTACGTCGCGATCCTGTCCGATGGCCCGCCCGTGATGCTCGATGTCGCCAGCGCGCCGACATTCGCCGACGCCCAGGCGGCGATCACCTGGTCCGAGGGGGTGTCGACCTCCATCCGGACCGACTTCAAGGCGCTCAAGAACCTGACGGGCCGGGGCTCGGGCGAGACGATCCAGATGGCGTTCTCCGGCTCGGGCTGGGTCCTCGTCCAGCCAAGCGAGGGCCGCCTCGAAGGCGGCGGGACCGGCGGAGGCAGCAGCACGGGCGGCGGCATGCTCGGCAACCTGCTGAACAGCTGACCCGCAGGCACGGCGCGCCCGGCTGCGGCCGGGCGCTTCATTTGGTAAAGTTTTGGGCGTATGGACGAGTCCTGTCCCGTCTGCGCCACTGCCGAGATCGTCTGCGGCAAGTGGACACTCCTCCTGGTGCGTGACCTCTCCGAGGGCCGCTCGCGCTTCTGCGAGCTCGAACGCTCGCTCGCGGGCATCAGCCCTCGCACCCTGAGCCTGCGCCTGCGCGCGCTCGAGGAGGAGGGCATCGTCGAGCGCCACACCTACCCGGAGGTCCCGCCGCGCGTCGAGTACGCGCTGACCCCGAAGGGCGAGGCGCTGCTGCCGATCATCGACTCGATGCGCAGCTACGGCAGCGAGTGGCTCGGCGCCACCCGCGACTGCACGCCGGCCGAGGCTGCGCCCCGCGTCGCCGCAGTCGCTTAGACGCACCGAAACTCGCACCCGCAATCGCTGTTGCGAAGGCAATGGCGCCCGCAGCTACCCTGGGACGAGTGCCCCCCGTCGCACTGACCCGCCGCCGTGCGCTCGCGATCAGCGCCGCCGCCGGAACCGGACTGCTGCTGCGGCCGCGCCTGCCCTCCGCCCAGGCTCGCGCGCCACGCGGATTCTCGCTGGACGTCAGGGGCAGCGACTTCGGCCGCATCCTCCAGGCCCCGCGCAGGTTCCAGCTGATCGGCGCGCACACGCACGGCGTCGAGGTGCGGACCAGAACGCGAGGCGGCCGCTGGGGTGCATGGGCCCCGCTGCGCGCCGGCGGCGCGCATGGCCCCGACCATCCGAAGAACAACCGCTCGTCCGACCCGGTCTGGGTCGGCGACGCCGACGAGCTGCAGCTCCGCGGCCGGCGCCGCGCGCTGCGCCTGCAGTTCGTCTCCGTCCCCGCCGCGGCGCGCCGGCGCCACCTCAGCGCCCGCAGCGCCCAGGTCGCCGGAGCCCCCGCGATGATCACCCGCGACCAGTGGGGCCCTGGCTTCAAGGCGCGCGTCGCGCCCAGCTACGGCGAGGTCCAGATGGCGTTCGTGCACCACACGGTCAACGCCAACGACTACGCGCCCGAGGACTCCGCCGGCATCGTCCTGGGGATCGCCAAGTACCACCGCGACCACAACGGCTGGAACGACATCGGCTACAACTTCCTCGTCGACAAGTACGGCCAGATCTTCGAAGGCCGCGGGGGCGGGATCGACCAGCCGGTGATCGGCGCGCAGGCCGAGGGCTGGAACCGCCTGTCGACCGGCGTGGCGAACATCGGCACGTTCTCGACGCATCACCAGACCCCGGAGGCGATCGACGCGATCGCTCGCCTGCTGGGCTGGAAGATGACGCTGCACGGCATCCCGTGCGAGGGCACCGTCGTCGTCACCTCGGGGGGCGGCTCGACCAACCGCTACGCCTACGGCACGCAGGTCACGATGCAGCGCATCAGCGGCCACCGCGACGGGTGCAGCACCGAGTGCCCCGGCAATGCCCTGTACGGGCAACTGCCCGACATCCGCACGAGGTCCAGCGCGCACGCCGGCGTGCTGCCCACCGCGCTGCGGCTCACATGCGTTCCCGCGACCACCGAGGTCGGCTACGGCCAGGACGCGGTCTTCTCCGGCGTGGCGACGAACGCGGACGGCACGCCTGCCGCGGGCCTGAAGGTGGGCCTGCAGAAGGTCGGCAGGACCGGGACGTGGGTCACGGTCGAACGCGCGACGACGGGCGCCGACGGCGCCTGGAGCGCCCGTTACCGCTGGGTGCGGACCGGGCGCATACGCGCGCGCGTCGACGGCGCCGTCTCGCCCTCGACGGTGCTCCAGGTCGTCCCGCTGTTGCAGGCCCGGTCGCGGACGACGCGCGTCCGCGCCGGCGGGGTGGTGGCGGTGAGCGGCAGCGTCCAGCCGTCGTCGGCGGTGCACGTGCTCGTCGAGCGCAAGGATCGCCGCGGGCGCTACCAGCGTGTCGCAGACGTCCGGGTCCAGGGTGCGCCGAGGCCAGTTCAGCACGAACCTTCGCCTGCGGCGCGCGGGCCTGTACCGCCTGACGACGCGCACCGGCCCGGTCGCGGCGCCCGCGCTCTACGTCCGTGCCGTGCGCAGCGCCAAGGATGTCCCGCCGCCGACGGGCGGCACCCCGGCCTGAGAGCCGAACACCGACAAGAAAACCGGGCTTGACAAAAAAAGTTGTCGGTGAGAAGGTGTCGTCATGCACGACGTCACGGTCATCGACGACCCGGCAGCCGCCGAGGCCTCGCTGGACCCGATCAGGGCGCGCATGCTCGCCGAGCTGGCCCAACCCGGGTCCGCGAGCACGCTCGCCGGCCGCGTCGGGCTGACCCGCCAGAAGGCCAACTACCACCTCCGCGCGCTCGAGCGCCACGGGCTGGTCGAGCTGGTCGAGGAGCGCCGCAAGGGCAACTGCACCGAGCGCGTGCTCCAGGCGACGGCCGCGTCCTACGTGATCTCGCCGACCGCGCTGTCGGCGGTGGCGCCGGACCCGTCGCGCGAGCCCGACCAGCGCTCCGCGCGCTGGCTGCTCGCGCTGGCGGGGCGGCTGGTGGGCGAGGTCGGCGAGCTGATCGGCCGCGCGAGCGCCGCCGGCAGGCCCGTCGCGACGCTCGGCATCGACAGCGAGATCCGCTTCGCGTCGGCAGCGGATCGCGCGGCGTTCGCCGCCGAGCTGGCCGACTCCGTCAACGCGCTCGTGGCCAAGTACCACGACGCGAAGGCCCCGCGCGGACGCGACCACCGATTCGTCGTCGCGCTGCATCCCAGCATCACCCACGACAAGGAGCCGCAGTCATGAGCCGTGAGTTCGAGGTCGCCCGCGAGATCGACCTGCCCGCTTCCCCCGACGACGTCTGGACGGCGATCACCGCCGAGCCCGCCGCGTGGATGTTCCCGACCGGGATGGAGATCCCGGCGGGCGAGTCGCCGCCCGAGGGCGCCCCGGTCACGACGTGGGATCCGCCGAACCGCCTCATCATCCGCACGGAGTCCCCCGACGGGACGTTCAACGCGCTCGACTACGCGATCGAGGCCCGCGGCGGCGGGACGGCGCACCTGCGCTACGTCCACAGCGGGATCCTGGCCGACGGCTGGGAGGACCAGTACGACGCGATCGCCGGCCACACCGACTTCTACCTCCACACGCTCGGTCAGTACCTGGAGCACTTCAACGGCCGCCACGTGACGTACGTCGGGCAGCCGTCGTCGGGCATCGAAGGCCCCGAGTCGGCCGGCGCGCCGGACGCCATGGACACGCTGCGCGCGGCGCTCGGCATCGGTGACGACGCGGCGGTCGGGGACGCGGTGCACGCCCAGCTCGGTGGCGCCGGATCGCTCGATGGCGTCATCGACTACATCACGCCGCAGTTCATCGGCATCCGCGACGCCGACGGGCTCTGGCGGTTCTTCGGCCGCAACCACGTCGGTGGCGTGGTCGGGATGAGCGCGCACCTGTTCCGCGACGACGTCGATGCCGCGGCCTCCGAGGCGGTGCTGAAGGCCTGGCTGGACAGCGTCTACGCGTGACGCGCCGACGCTAGAGCCCGGCGGGGTGGCGCACCACGAAGCCCTTCGTGGAGCGCTCCGCCGGCTGCCAGCGCGTGCCCGCGGCGCTCTGGCCGCTGGTATCGAAGCGCACGCCCGCGACCGTCAGGAACGTGTGGTCCGCGTTCGCGTAGATCGTGATCCAGGTGCCGGCGCCGGCCTCGCCCCAGGACTCCAGGCCGGTCGAATCCAGCGTGTAGTCGAGCAACCCGGCGCCGTGCAGCGCGTAGCTGACCGAGCCCGAGCAGTCGTAGGCGGTGTCGTCGAAGGACTTGTGCCCGCCGCCGTAGCGGTAGGGCAGCGTCGCGATCCGGTTCGCCGCGGTGAACAGGTCCGCGATCACCTGGGGCGCGCCGGCGGGCGGCGTGGCAGTGCCGTCGGCGTTGATCGTTGCCGAGGCGCCGAGCACCGGCGGAGCGACGACCGACGAGATGAACGCGCGGCGCAGCGCCGGCAGGTCGCCACGATCGACCCGTCCGTTGACGCGGAGCTTGGCGGTGCGCTCCCACGAGCGCAGCGCGCGCTGCGTCTGCGGGCCGAACGCCCCCGTCAGGGGCACCGGGCGGCCGAGGCGGGTGAGCGCGTCCTGGAGCACCTTCACGTCGTGGCCGCTCATCCCGCGCTGGAGCGGGATGCGGTCACCAAGATGGCGTGCCGTGCTCGACCCGTACACGACGCCGCCCGGGGAGGGAGTGGCGGCGTGCGCAGCGCCGGCGAGGCCGAGCACGAGGGCACACAGGAGGAGGGACCGGCGCATATGAGCCGGTTCGGCGAGGCACCGGCCGCGGCCGCCAAGTCGCCATCCGATGCGCAGGTTGCACGCGCCGAGCGCGCAGCTCAACGGCGCAAAGCTGCACCTTTGGCGGGTTTGGGCAGGTTCTTGCAGCGTGCAGGGGTCGTGCCTGATTGCGGCGAACCGCAGCACTCGTGCGCAACGCCAGACTCCATGACGCGCTCCACGCCTTCGTCACGGATGCCGCCGAGCGGCTCTCCGCGGACGCGGCGGAAGGAGCCGAGCTCCCCTTCGAGGTCGTCGAGCAGCGCCACGCGCGGCGCGCGAGCCTCTACTGCTATCGCCCGCTCACGGGCGCGTTCATCGACGAGCGCCTGTCGATCCTCGGGGGGCTGGAGACCTACCTGCCTGCCGTCCACGCGCTTGGCGCGACGAGCGGGCTGAGCGCCTACCTCGAGTCGCGCGGCGAGACGGTCCCGCGCGACCCGCGCGACCGCGCCGAGGACGCGCTGCGCCTGTTCCTCGCGCGCGTCTTCGAAGAGTCCACCGATTTCGTCCTCACCGATCACCGCTTCGAGTCCGCCTACACGGAACTCGAGTCGGTGGTGTGCGAAGGCCGCACCGAGTCCGTCGTGGTCGCGCCGCTGCTCGGCGTGGATCTCGGCTCCGACGAGCTCGACATGGGCGAGGGGCTCGTGCTCGTGCGGGGCGATGCCCTGCCGGATGCGCCGGTCGACGCCGACGTCTTCGCGGTGCTGTCCTGGGAGGCAGCGCCCGGCGACGCGGCGCCGATCGAGCACGCCCGCGTGCGCCTGCGGCGCCTGCTCACCGCGCTGCGCCTGTACGACACCGGCGTGCCCGCCCTCGGCGCGGCCGCCTGGGCGAAGACCGCGGGCGGGCCGTGGCAGATGGTCGTGCTCGGGTCGACCGGCGCGCCGCACGGGCTGCTGTCGGTCCCGGCTGCGCAGGAGGACGAGCTGCGCGCGTTCTGCAGCCTGATCGGGCGGCGCACGCCCCGCTCGGGCGAGCTGGCCTGGGCGCTGCGGCGTTTCGAGCTGGGCCTCGAACGCCCGTCGCCGCGCGAGGCGCTGACCGACCACCTGCTGGCGCTGCGCGCGCTGCTGGAGCCAGAGGGTCCGGCGAGCGGGCGCCTGCCCGGCCGCCTTGCGGCGCTGTGCGCGGTGCCGGAGGGGCGTCACGCGCTGGCCGAGCGCGCGGCGCACGCGGTGTCGCTCGAGCGCGCGGTCGTCGCCGGCCTGGCACCCGAGGGCGCCGACGTGGATGCGCTGTGCGGCGAGCTCGGCGGACATCTGCGCGCGCTGCTGCGCGACGTCCTGTGCGGCCATCTCGACAGCGACCTGCGGGAGGTCGCCGACCATCTGCTGCGCTCACGCGAAGAGGTGGGCGTGGACCGCGACGAGCCCGTCGACGTCGTGGACGTCCCCTTCGAGGAGCGGGACGAGCACTGGATCTGAGTCGCCGGTCTCGGCCTTGAGCCGCTTCAGCGACGCCTGGTCGCGCCCGGCCAGCACGCGCGCCTCGTCCCACGTCTTCATCACCTTCGCCGCGAGCTTGGCGTCGCCGAGCTCGCGCGTGAGCTCGTCCGCGTCGGCAGCCTCGGTGCCGAACGGCTGCACGCGGTTGACGATCAGCCCGCCGAACGGCATCCCCGCGTCGCGCAGCTTCCCGCGGAAGAAGATGGCCTCCTCGACGGGCTCGCGCTCGGGCGATGTGATGACCAGGAATGTCGTTGCCGGGTCGGCGAGCAACGCCTTGACGCCCTTCGTCCGCTCCTTGAAGCCGTCGATCAGGCCGCCCAGCGAGCGGAAGAACACGCTGAGGTCCTGGAGCAGGTCGACGCCGGTGACGCGCTTGAGCACGCTGAACACGACGCTCGTCCCGCGGCCCACGACGCGCGCCGCGATCCCGGTCGGCGCGAGCAGCACGCGCAGCGCGCGGCCCTCGAAGAAGCCGGTCAGCCGGTCCGGCGCGTCGAGGAAGTCCAGCGCGTTGCGCGACGGCGGCGTGTCGAGCACGATCGCGTCGAAGCCGCCCTCGCGATCGAGCTCATAGAGCTTGGCGATCGCGGTGAACTCCTGCGAGCCGGCGACCGCGCTGGAGAGCTCCTGGTAGATCCGGTTGGCGAGCACCTCGTCGCGCGCCGTGTCGTCCGGCGCCAGGCGGCCGATCAGCTCGTCGAACGTCCGCTTGGCGTCGAGCATCATCGCCCACAGCTCGCCGCGCATCTCGATGCCGTGACCGGCGAAGCGCGCCGGGTCCACGAGCTTGGGCTCGTTGCCGAGGTCCTCCAGCCCGAGCGAGTCGGCGAGCCTCTTGGCCGGGTCGATCGTGACGACCGCGACCTTGCGACCCTGCGCCGCCAGTCCCATCGCCAGCGCCGCCGACGTGGTCGTCTTGCCGACGCCGCCCGAGCCGGCGCAGATCACGATCCGCTTGCCCTCCAGCCGGTCGGTGATCACAGCGCGCGCTCCAGGCGGTCGGCGAGGACGTCCAGGCAGGCCGCGTCGACCTCGCTGACATGCAGCCGCGGCAGCGTCGTGCACGGGACGCCATCCAGGCCGCGCCGCAGCCGGTTGAGCTGGTTGTGGTGCGCGCGTGCGCGGGCGTGATGCCAGCGCGCGGCGCGGACCGGTTCGCTCGAGCCGCGCAGCGACGCCGCCTCGGCCGCGGTGAAGCGCGAGTGCTCCATGCCGTTGACGACGACGCGCGCCAGCGCCAGCCCCATCCGCGCGTGCAGCGCCGTTCGCAGCGCGAGCGTCTCGTTCACCGGCATCTCCTCCGGACTGGCCACGGCGATGACGCCGGTACGCGCGGGATCGGCGAGCATCGCGTGGATCGTACGTCCCTGCCGCGCGACGGACCCCACTCGCGCCGCGCCGGCGAAGGTCCGCGGCGCCTCGAGGATCGCAACGCCGTGGCCGGTGGCCGGTGCGTCGAGCACGACCAGGTCGTAGGGCTCGCCGCCCGGGGTCCGGCGGGCCGCCTGGGCGAGCTCCCAGACCTTGCCGATGCTCAGCAGCTCGCGCATCCCCGGCGTCGCCGCGGCGAAGACGCTGAACATCCGCGACTGGGCGAGCACCTCCGCCAGCGGCGCGGGGAGCTGATCGCGCAGGTACTCCTCGAGCGCGGCCTCGGGGTCGATCGAGATGTGGTGCAGGCCCGGTGCGATCTCGCGCTCGTCGAAGACAGACCCACCGACTTCGTCGGTGTGTGCCCTGGGCTCGCCGGCCTCGAGCGCGCGCGTGACGTCGTCGCGCGCGGCCACCTCGGCGACGATCGTGCGCAGCCCGCGCCGCGCGGCGACGAGGCCGACCGCGGCCGCGACCGTCGACTTGCCGACGCCACCCTTGCCGGTGACGACGAGCAGCTCCTTGGTGGTCACTTCAGGCCTCGCCGTCCCAGTAGTCCACGGGCTCGACGCGCAGCACGACGTTGAGGCCGCGCAGCTTCACCTTGCTGGAGTCGGGATAGAACGCGAGGTCGTTGGGCTCGATGTTGCTGTAGGCCAGGACGGTCAGGCCGCCGTCGCCGGCGATGAACTGGTGGGCGATGCGCGTTCCGGCGGGCCGGGAGACGACGTGGCCGGGCCGCAGGTCGTGCCGTTCGTCGCCGAGGCGCAGCGTGCCGGCGCCGTCGAGGACGACGAACAGCTCCTCCTCTGCCGAGTGGCAGTGGAACGGATACGACTTCGCCTCCGGCGCGATCTCCATGAGCGTCATGCCCGTCGTCACCGCGCCGAGGTGCCGGCCGACCCTGCGCTCCACCTGCTCCCAGCCGGGCCGGTCCTTCTCGGCTGAGGGCACGTCGCTGATGTGCACGACGTTCGCGGGGCGCTCGCCGGGCTCGGCCCGTTCGACCGGGCCCACCTCGGCCTCGTGGAACCACTGGTGCCTGGTCTCCGCCGCGAGCGTCGCGACTCCGCCGGCGCGCACGACGCCGGGCCGGGGGAGATGCACCAGCTCGGTCGCAAGCCGCGGCCCGAACGCCAGCACGTCGATGCCGTCGTCGCCGCCGATGATGGTGTGCGCCTCACCGCGCGGCTCGGCGAGCATCACGTCGCCCTCGCCGATCGCGGTCGTCGCGCCGCCCTGCCACCACAGCCCGTCGCCGCGCAGGACGTAGAAGAGCTCCTCCTCGGCCGTGTGCACGTGTGCGGGCGTCGACTGCCCGCCCGGCAGGATGTCGATGCGGTTCATGCCGAGCTTGACGCCGCCGACGGTGCGCCAGCGAGCGTTCATCGGGCCGAGCTCGTGATGGTCGGCCGCGAGGTCGTCCCAGTGGGTCAGGGCCTCCATTCCGTCCGGACATTATGGGAAGGAAGGGCACGCACTGCGGCGAATGACCCCGCGTACGGGTTTCCCCGCGATCAATCGGAGCACCCAAGTGGAGAGCGTGCAGCAAACCAAGGCGAAGGTCATCGTCTTTGCCAACCAGAAGGGTGGTGTCGCCAAGACGACCACCACGCTGAACCTTGCGGTTGCGTTCGCCGAGCGCGGGCATCGCGTGCTGTGCGTGGACATGGACCCGCAGGGCAACCTGACGATGTCCCAGGGCATCGATCCCGACTCACTCGAGAAGTCGATGTACGACGTGCTCGTCTACGACACGCCGATCCGCGAGGTGATCCGCAAGCGCGAGATCGACATCGCGTGCGCATCGATCGACCTCGCCGGCGCGGAGATCGCGATGTCGACCAAGATCGGCCGCGAACGCTCGCTGGAGAAAGCCTTCAAGGCCATCTACGAGGACTACGACTTCATCTGCATCGACACCCCGCCGAGCCTCGGGCTGCTCACGATCAACGCCCTCACGGCGGCAGACAAAGTAATCGTCCCCGTGCAGTGCGAGTATCTGTCCATGCGCGGCCTGATCCAGCTGCAGAACACCATGCAGATGATTCAGGAGAACCTGAACCCCGACGTCCAGATCGAGGGAATCCTGCCGACGCTGATGGACACGCGAACGGTTCACGCCAAGGAAGCCATCGAGATCCTCGAGGAGAACTTCGGCGATCGCGTGTTCGCATCCCGCATCAAGAAGACCATCCGGTTCGCTGAGGCGCCGGTGAAGGGAATGTCAGTGCTCAAGTACGAACCGGACGGGATGGCGGCGCAGTCCTATCGCGATCTGGCCAAGGAGGTCCTCGATGGCACCCGGTCCTAGCAAGCGCGCCAGCATGCGCGAAGGGCCGCTCGCGGCCCTGTTCCGCAAGACCGACGACGAGCAGCCGGAGGCCAAGGCGGCCCCGGCCCCGGCCCCTGAGCCTGAGCCCGTCCGTGAGGAGCCGGTCGCGCGCGAGCGCCCCGCCGTGCCGCATCCCGCGCTGCGTCCGCAGGCGGCGGAGGCACCCTCCGAGGAGCCGCGCATCCCGACACCGCAGGAGCGCCTGCGCCACGCCTTCTCGGCCGACATCCCGGAGAACCTGATGGAGGCGCCACGGGCGGGCGGGTCTCCTATCCGCGCCACCCCGGAGCACGACCCGTTCGCGCGCTACGAGGCCGCGACGCCCAGCATCGCCGGCTCGCCGGTCCTGCGTGTCGTCGGCGTCGGCGGCGCCGGCGTCAACGCCGTCAACCGGATGGTGGAGGCCGAGGTCGAGGGCGTCGAGTTCGTCGCGATCAACACCGACCTGCAGTCGCTGCAGCAGTCGACCGCGGACATCACGCTGCACATCGGCCAGGGCATCACGCGCGGGCTGGGATCGGGCTCGAACCCGGACCTCGGCCGTGCCGCTGCGATGGAGGAGTACGACAAGGTCAAGGCGCTGCTGAAGGGCAGCGACATGATCTTCATCACGGCGGGCGCGGGTGGCGGCACGGGCACCGGCGCGGCGCCGATCGTGGCGCGGATCGCGCGGGAGATCGGCGCGCTGACCGTCGGCGTGGTCACGAAGCCGTTCGGCTTCGAGGGCTCACGGCGCTCAGAGGCGGCGGACGTCGGCATCCAGGCGCTGGCCGACGAGGTCGACACCCTGATCGTCGTCCCGAACAACCGGCTGCTGTCCATCCTCGAGAAGGGCACCTCGATGGTCGAGGCGTTCCGCGTCGCCGACGACGTGCTGCGCCAGGGCGTCCAGGGCATCTCCGATCTGGTCACGCTCCCGGGTCTGATCAACCTCGACTTCGCCGACGTGCGCACGATCATGTCCGACGCAGGCAACGCCCTGCTGGGCATCGGCATGGGCGTGGGCGAGCGCCGGGCGATCGACGCGGCCGAGCAGGCCGTCTCGTCGCCGCTGCTCGAGACGAGCATGGAAGGCGCGCGCAAGATCCTGCTCTCGATCACGTCCGGGGAGGACCTGTCGCTGTGGGAGGTCAACGAGGCGGCCAAGGCCGTCGCGGAGGCCGCGCATCCCGACGCGAACATCATCTTCGGCGCGATGGTCGACGAGAAGCTCGACGACCAGGTCTGGGTGACCGTCGTCGCGACCGGCTACACCGAGCGCAAGCCGCGCCACGTGGAGCGCCGGCGCATCGAGGAGCCGGAGGGCGAGCCGCGCGTCGAGCGCCGCAACGCACCGCCGGCGCCGAGCTCGACGAGGCGCACCGGCCTCGGCGTGACCGAGCTCGACGTCCCCGAATTCATCCCCCGCCGCTGACTCGTCCTCGACGCGCCTGGCGGCGTCGTCGCGGCCGGGCCGTGCTCGCGCACTGTCCCGGCCGCTCTTCCTTGCCAGCCGCGCCGATGACTTCGTCAGCGCAGCCTATGGTGGCCGTATGAACGGCATGGTGGCTGCCGGCCATCCGCTCACCGCGGAGGCCGGCGCGCGCGTCCTGCGTGAGGGTGGCAACGCGGTCGACGCCGCGATCGCCGCCATGCTCGTGTCGTGGGTCGCCGAGCCACTGCTGACCGGACCGGGCGCCGGCGGCTACATGCTGGTGGCCGGATCGGGCGAGACCGAGACGCTGCTGGACTTCTTCGTCGCGGCGCCGGGCTTCGGCGCCGGACGCGAGCCGTGCGAGCTCGAGGCGGTCGAGGTCTCGTTCGGCGACGCCACACAGGTCTTCAACGTCGGCGCGGCGTCGGTCGGGACGTACGGCAACCCCGCGGGCATCGAGGCGGCGGCGCGGCGCTGGGGCACCGCGCCGCTCGCGGACCTGGCGGCGCCGGCGGCAGCCCACGCAAGGGCGGGGGTCCCGGTCAACGCCCAGCAGGCCTACATCTATTCGATCCTCGAGCGGATCGTGCGCGAGCGGCTGCTGCGCCAGGGGGAGCCCTTCCAGGACGCCGAGCTCGCCGACACGATCGAGCGCCTGGGCGCCGATGGCGCGGCGCCCTTCTACACCGGTGACATCGCGGCTGCGGTGGTCGCCGAGCTCGAGCCGCGCGGAGGCGTCCTCACGGCCGACGACCTCGCCCGCTACGAGCCCGTGGCGCGCGATCCGGTGCGCGTCTCCTACCGCGGGCGCGAGATCCTCACCAACCCGCCGCCGAATGCCGGTGGGACCCTGCTGGCCATGGCGATGGAGCTGCTCGAGGAGTCCGTCGGAGTTCCGGACGCCGTCGCGCTCGCCCATGTGATGGAGGTCGTGCAGGGCCAGCGCACGCCGGAGTTCGTCTCGAAGCTCGGGTCGACGACCCACATCTCGGTCCTCGACGGCGACGGCCGCGCGTGCTCGGTGACGTGCACCAACGGCGAGGGCTCGGGCATCTGGATCCCCGGGACCGGCATCCACGTCAACAACATCATGGGCGAGGAGGACCTCAACCCGCTGGGCTTCCACGCGTTCCCGCCCGGGCGGCGGATGCCCTCGATGATGGCGCCCACCGTGGTGCAAGGACCCACCGGCGTCGAGCTGGTCGTCGGCAGCGCCGGCTCCAACCGGATCCGCTCGGCGATCCTGCAGACGATCGTCGGCGTGATCGACCGCGGTCTGCCCGCGCGCGATGCGGTCGAGGCGCCGCGGCTGCACTTCGAGGACGGGGTCGTGTTCACCGAGCCGGGGATCGACGACGATCTCCTGCGCAGGTCCGGGCGGACCGTCAACCCGTTCCGGGCGCCGAACGTGTTCTTCGGCGGCGTCCAGGCCGTGGAGCGCGACCCGGCGACGGGCGCGCTGACCGGCGCTGGTGACCCGCGCCGCGGTGGCGCGGTGGTCGCGGAGTGAGGGGCGCCGTCGTCGTCGCCGCGCTGGCGGTCGTGGCGGTCGGTTGCGGCCAGCCCTCCGCCGACCTGTTCAGCGTGACGCGCGGCGGGTCGATCAGCGGCGCGCGGCTCACGTTGCGCGTCACCGACGACGGCCACGTCTCGTGCAACGGCAGCGACCTGCGGGAGATCTCCAGCAATGAGCTGATCCGCGCGCGCGAGGTGGCCCGCGAGCTCGAGAAGCCCGCCCAGCAGGGCGTGGTCCTGCGGGCGCGGCCCGGGTCCACCCTCAACTACACGGTCCACATCGGCGACAACACCGTGCGATTCGCCGACAACGCTCCCGGCCAGGACCCCGAGATGTACAAGACCGCGCTGCTCGTGCGCCAGCTCGCCAAGGGTCCCTGCGGCCTGCCTCGCTAGCGCGACTCGAGGGAGAGTCCCCCCAGTTGCGCTGATGGGTCTCATCAGCAGGATTCGTGGTGCTTATGGCTGCGGGTTGTCATCCTGCGTGGGTGAACCGCCGCGCCTGGATCCAGATGGGTGTGCTCGCCTCCCTGTGGGGCGCGTCGTACATGTTCATCAAGGTCTCGCTCGACGACGTCTCGCCGATCATCGTCGTGTGGTCCCGGCTCGTCCTCGCAGCGCTCGTGCTGCTGCCGATCGCCCACCGCCGCGGCGCGCTCGCCGCACTGCGCGCCGCACAAGGGGACGATCCTCCTGCTGTCGGTGGTCCAGGTCGCCGCGCCGTTCCTGCTGATCACCTTCGGCGAGAAGCACATCGCCTCGGCGCTGGCCGGGATCCTGGTCGCCAGCGCGCCGATCTTCACGGCGCTGCTGGCCTTCTGGGTGGACCGCGAGGAGCTCGCGACGGGTTGGCGCTTCGTCGGCATCGTGGTCGGCATCGTCGGCGTGGCGCTGCTGTTCGGCGTCGACCTCAGCGGCGATTCGGCCGCGCTGCTCGGCGGCCTGATGGTGCTTGTGGCGAGCCTCGGCTACGCGATCGGACCGCTGCAGATGAAGCGCAAGCTCCAGGGCGTACCGCCGGTCGGGACCGCCGCGGCGACGATGACGCTCGCGGCGCTGCTGCTGACCCCGGCGGTGCCGTTCGCGTTCCCGACGCACGCGCCTGGCCTCGACACCGTCGGCTCGCTGCTGGTCCTCGGCGCGGGCGGGACCGGCGTCGCGTTCCTCATCTTCTACACGCTGATCGCCGAGATCGGCCCGGGCCGCGCGACGGTCGTCGCCTACATCGCACCCGGCTTCAGCGTGGTCTACGGCGTGGCGCTCCTGGGCGAGTCGTTCACCGCCGGAACCGCCGGTGGCCTGCTGCTGATCCTGGCCGGGTCGTGGCTCGCCGCCGGGGGCGGGCTCAGCCGAATCGGACTTTTCCGTTCGAGCGTGCCCGCGCCTGTGCGCGCTCGATGAAGTCGAGGCGCTTCAGCGCTGCGCGCAGCAGTCGCGTCACGAGTCGCAGCCGCGCGTTCTCGGAGCGCAGGCTCAGCAACCCCTGCTTGGCCTCCAGGCCGAAATCGACCGTCGCCGCCATCGCGTAGGCGTCCATCGCGTCCACGCGATCGCGCTCGGGCTCGGCGTCGGTCGCCTCCTGGACGAGCGTCGCGTAGGCGTCGTGCGCGGCTTCGGCGGTGGCGTCGTCCGGCTGCTCGGCCTTGTCGTCGAGCCACTCGACCGTGCCAGACGGGTAGGGCAGATCGTCGTGTGCCTCGACCAGCCGGAACGGCCGCGTCCCGCGCGTGAGGATGTCCATCCGCCCGTCGTCGTGCTGCTCGAGGATCTCCGCGATCTCGCATGCACAGCCGATCTGGCGCACGCCGTCGTCGGAGGCCCAGACGATGCCGAACTCCGACCCGTTCTCCAGACATTCGGCGACCATCGTGCGGTAGCGCGGCTCGAAGATGTGCAGCGGCACGGCCTCCGTTGGCAGCGCGACGATTCCGAGCGGGAAGAGCGGGAAGTCCTGCTGGACCATCATCCATCGAGTCTACGCACGCGTACTGGGTTCAGATGACGACGGCATTGCTCTGGTTTCGCCGCGACCTGCGGCTGCATGATCACCCCGCCCTGCACGACGCGCTCGCCGAACACGAGCGGGTCGTGCCGGTGTTCTGCCTCGACGACCGGCTGCTGCAGGGGCGCTTCGCGTCCGGGGCACGGACGGCATTCATGCTCGGCTGCCTGCGGGCGCTCGACGCCGAGCTGCGTGAGCGTGGCAGCGCGCTCGTCGTCCGCCACGGCCTGCCGGAGGAGGAGCTGCCCGCGCTGGCGCGCGAGGCCGGCGCAGACGCGGTGTACTGGACGAGCGACGTGTCGCCCTTCGCCCGCGACCGCGACCGGCGCGTGACGGAGGCGCTCGGCGAGGTTCGCGCCGAGCCCCGCGGCGGCAACTACGTGGCCGACGTCCGGATGCACAAGCCCTACGTCGTGTTCACGCCGTTCCACCGCGCGTGGCAGGAGCTGGAGCGCCGGACGGTGCACCGCGCGCCGACCGAGCTCGCGGCCCCGGGAGTCACGCACGGGCGCCTGCCCTCACTGGGCGCACTGGGACTCGACGGCGGCGGTGTCGAGCCGATCGTCGAGCCAGGGGAGGCCGCCGCGCGGCGGGCGCTCGAACGCTTCCTGTGCAACCCGGTCCGCCCGTCCGTCCTGTCGCCCTACCTGCGCTGGGGCTGCCTCTCTGCCCGGGAGGTCGAGGACCGCGCGGCGCGCCGGGACGGGACGTCGGAGTTCCGCCGCCAGCTGGCGTGGCGCGACTTCTTCGCCCACGTGCTGCTGCACCACCCGCAGGACATCCGGGCTGAACATCAGGAGCGCTACCGCGGAACCCTCGAATGGGATGACGATCCGGAGGCGCTGCGCGCGTGGCAGGAGGGGCGCACGGGCTACCCGTTCGTCGATGCGGGGATGCGCCAGCTCGCCGCGACGGGCTGGATGCCCAACCGCCAGCGGATGGTCGTCGGCTCGTTCCTGACGCGCGATCTGCACCTGGACTGGCGCGCGGGGGAGGCCTGGTTCGAGCGCATGCTGCTCGACGCCGAGCCCGCCCAGAACAACGGCAACTGGCAGTGGATCGCATCGGTCGGCGTCGACCCCGCGCCGCACTTCCGGCGCCTGTTCAACCCGATCCTGCAGGCGCGCAAGTTCGATCCCGACGGCGAGTACGTGCGGCGCTGGGTGCCCGAGCTGCGCGCCGTGCCGACCGAGGACATCTTCGAGCCATGGGACGCCGCGCCCGACTACCCGCGGCCGATCGTCGACCACGCCGCCGAACGGCGCGTGGCTATCGAGCGCTATCGCGCGGCGAGCGCGCCCGCGATCATGAGGTTGTAGAAGATCGCCGGCGGAAGGCGTGGCTCCAGCAGCGCGCCGTCGACGCGCTGCAGCGCGATGTAGCCGTGGTAGGCGTACTGGCGCCAGGCCATGGGAATCGTCTCCGGGTCCGCGGAGGCCTCGAGCGCGCGGTTCGTCCAGCCGAACCAGTTGGCCAGCAGCTCCTCGCCGCGGACGCGCACGTCCTCGAAGCCCGGCCGCCTTCGCGTGGCGCGAGAGGTCCTGGGGCGTGAACGCATGGACGTCCACCTGGCTCTCGAGCTGGTGGTTCTCGGCGCCACCGTCGCTGTGGCCCTCGACGGCCGGCCGCGCGCGCAACAGCGCGCGCCAGGCGGGCGCCAGGCGGTTCGCGGCGCGCTTGGGGTAGCTCGCGATGCGGTCGCCGTAGCGCGACGGCTCGCCGGCGAACGCGACGCTCCCGCCCGGCTTCAGCACGCGGCGGAACTCGCGCGAACGCGCGGTCGAGGTCGGGCAGGTGGTGCAGCACCGCGTGGCCGAAGACGAGGTCGAACGAGGCGTCCTCGAACGGCAGCGTCCTCCGCGTCGCACGGCGCCGGCGTCGACCTCGATGCCGAGCCGGTCGGCGTTGGCCTGCAGCGTCGCGAGCATGCCCGGCGAGATGTCGGTGCAGGTCGCGTGCCCGACGACGCCCGCGCGCACCAGGTTCAGCGAGAAGTAGCCGGTGCCGGCGCCGATCTCGAGCGCCCGCGGGTACGGACCGCAGCTCGCCGCGCAGCACCTTGCGCAGCTTGCCCAGGACCTGGGCCTGGCCGATCTCGCCGAAGTCGATGCCCCACTTGGCGTCGTAACCCGGCGGCGGCGCCGTCGTGGTAGCGCGTGTTGACGTCGCGGATCTCCTCAGCGGTGGCAGGAGCCGTCATAGGGCGCGGGAGTGTAGCCTCGCGCGCTCCAGATGAACGCCACTGTGTACGTCCAGCGCGATCAGCCGCCCGGCGTGCCACCGCTGGAGCTCACCGGCGAGCGCACGTTGCCCGACGTGCCGGAGGAGAACTACTGGTTCCAGCGCCACCTCGTCGTCTACGAGTGGATCCGCCGGAGGGTCGGCGGGCTGCGGGTCGTCGACATGGCCTGCGGCGAGGGCTACGGCTCCGACGTGCTCTCGCGCAGCGCGGCGTCGGTCGTGGGCGTCGACGCCAATCCCGAGGCGCACGAGCACGCCAAGGCGCGCTACACGCGCCCCGGCCTGCGGTTCGAGCGCGACATGATCCAGACGTTCGCCGAGCCCTGCGACGCCCTCGTGTTCCTGCAGACGATCGAGCACGTCCCGGAGCCGGGCGAGTTGCTCGAGCACTTCAAGCGGATCCTCGATCCGCGAGGGCGTGGCGTACATCTCGACGCCGAACGTCCTGACGCTGGCGCCCGCGGGCGCGGAGCGGTCGGGCAATCCGTGGCACGTCCACGAGTACCGCGCCGAGGAGTTCCGGGCGCTGCTGAACGGGCACTTCTCCCAGGTGGAGATGCTCGGCCTGTTCCACGCGCGCATGCTGCGCCTGCACGAGCTGGCGATCCGCCACGCGCGCTGGGACGACGTGCACGCGAAGCTCGGGCTCACCAAGCGCTTCTACGACCGCTTCGTCCCGGCGATCTCGGCGCGCGACTTCGCGCTGCGCGGGGACGATCTCGACCGGTCGCTGGACTTCATCGCCGTCTGCCGTGTCTGAGCGCGGCCGGCTCGCGGTCGTCCTGCACTCGCACATGCCCTACGTCGAGGGCTACGGCACGTGGCCGTTCGGCGAGGAGTGGCTCTGGGAGGCGATGGCGTCGTCGTACCTGCCGCTCGCTCGGCCTGCTGCGCGACGGCGCGCCGCTGACCCTGTCGCTGACGCCGGTGCTGTGCGACCAGCTCGAGGCGCCGGGGGTGCCGGAGCGCTTCCGCGCGTTCCTGACGCGAGATGCGCCGCACGACGCATGCGCTCGACGCCGAGGGCTCGCGCACGACCGGCCGCGCCGATCTCGCCGCCGAGATCGAGCGCGCCGCGGGCGACTACGAGCAGGCGCTCGAGACGTTCGATGCCGCCGGCGGCGATCTGCTCGGCGCGCTGGCGCCGTTCGCCGCGTGGACCAGCTCCGCGACCCATGCCGTGCTGCCGCTGCTCGCGACGACAGCGGGGGTCCGGCTGCAGCTGCTGACCGGGATCGACGCTCAGCGGGCGCGGTTCGGCGCCTGGAACGGGGGGTTCTGGCTGCCCGAGTGCGCGCACGCGCCGTGGCTCGAGCCGCTGCTCGAGGAGGCCGGCGTGCATGCGACATGCGTCGACCTGACGGACGTCTTCGGCCGCGGGGACGCACGCCACCTGCGGCCGCTCGCCACGGAGGCCGGACCGTTGCTGGTGCCCGATCGACCGGCGAGTCGTGGAGCTTGTCTGGCACGACGACGGCTATCCGTCGAACGGCGCCTACCGCGACTACCACCATCACACGACCCATCACCACAAGCCATGGGCGCAACGACGGCTCGGTCTACGACCGCGCCCGCGCGCTCGATCAGGCCCGCGCGGATGCGCAGGCATTCGTGGCGCACATCCGCGAGCGCGTCGCGGACGGCGGGCTGTGCGTGTGCGCGCTGGACACCGAGCTGCTGGGGCACTGGTGGTACGAGGGCATCGACTGGCTGCGATTCGTCGTCGAGGAGGCAGGCGACCTGATGGTCGGCCTGGACACGGCGCTTGCGGAGATCGAGCCGGCGCCCGCTCCCGGCGAGCTGCCCGTCACGTCGTGGGGCACGCCGCGGGACCTGTCGACATGGAGCGGCCCGGAGGTGGCCGACATGGCGTTTGCGGTGCGTGACGCGGAGCTGCGCGTGGTGTCCAAGGGTGCGGGTGCCGGAACGCGGGCTTTGCGCGAGCTGCTCGCGCTGCAGGCCTCCGACTGGGCCTTCCTGGCATCGCGCGAGGCCGCCGGGCCGTACGCGCGCGAGCGCCACCAGGGCCACCTGGCCGCGCTGGACGGGGCGCTCGCCGACGGCGGCGACGATGCGGTGCGCAACCTCGCGCCGCAGATTTCCCACGCGCCCCTGCTGGCTCCATAGAGTCGCGCGATGCCAACTCCTCGTGAAGTCTGGGCGGCCGGCGACTGGCCGTCGTTGTCCAAGCTCGTCGTCATTCCCGGCGAGGCGACCGCCGCGGCGGCGAACCCCGCGCCCGGCATGAAGGTCCTGGACGTCGGCGCCGGCGATGGGAACGTCGCCGATCCCGCTGGCGAAGGCCGGTGCGGAGGTCGTCGCGCTCGACCCGACTCCGGAGCTGTTCGAGAGCGGGCGCGCCCGCGCCGCCGAGGCCGGCGTCGAGATCGAGTGGGTCGTCGGCGACGCGATGGACCTCCCCTACGAGGATCAGAGCTTCGACGTCGTGACGTCGAACTTCGGCGCGATGTTCGCCCCCGACCACAAGCGAGCGGCGGCAGAGCTGACGCGAGTCGGCAAGCGCGTGCTCATGACCACCTGGGACCTCGAGGGGATGAACGGCCAGCTGTTCGCCGTGATGCGCCCGTTCATGCCGCCGCCACCACAAGGAGTCGAGCCGCCGCCGCTGTGGGGCGTCGAGGACCACGTCCGCGAGTGCTTCGCACCGACGGGCCGCGAGATCACGATCGAGCGCGACGTGGCGCCCACCGGGGACTTCGAGTCCGTCGACGCGTACACGGACTTCCTGCTCAGCACGCTGGGCCCGGTCGCCCTCGCTCGCCCGGCGCTCGAGGCCGAGGGGCGGTGGGACGAAATGCGCGCGGCGGTTCGCGCGAGCTACGAGCGCTTCAACGAGGCGCCTGACGGCGGCTTCCGCGCGTCGCCGACCTACTTCAGGATCTCGGCGTAGCCGATCCGGTCGCTCCGCATCCCGATGAGGAAGTCATGACCACCGCAGTGTCTCCGGCTCGTCACGCATGCGCAGCAGCTTGGCGGGCACGCCGGCGACGACGGCGTTCGCCGGCACGTCCTTGCCGACGATCGAGTACGTCCCGACGACGGCGTTGTCGCCGACGGTGACGCCGCGCAGGAACGCGGCGCCGTAGCCGACCCAGACGTTGTTGCCGACGCGGACGTCACGCTTGTAGATGCCCTGCAGGCGGATCGGGCGGTCGGCCTCGACGACGCCGTGGTCGAAGTCGATCAGCATCACGCGGTCGGCGATGATGCACTCGCGCCCGATCGAGACGTGCTGGTAGCTGGAGATCGTGCATTCCTGGCCGACCACGGTCTTCGCACCGATCCGGACCTCGCCCTCGTGCGCGCGGATCTTCGTGCCGTCGCCGATCCACGACCAGCGCCCCAGATGCAGCTTGGCGTGCTTGCCGATCTCGAGCGTGACGTCGGGGCAGACGAAGCACAGTCCGTCCGTGACCAGGCGCCCGCGCCAGCGCAGCTTCAGCCACAGCCACTTCAGCGCCAGTCGCGCGTAGCCCCAGGTGAGCATCCCGTGGGACCGCGCGAAGCGCAGGAATGCGATCGGTCCGCCGCGCAGCGGTGGCGGGTCGCCGCGCAACTCGACGGGCTTGACCTGGCGCCGTGGGGACAGGACGGAGTCCACGGGCGCAAGGGTAGTCTGCGGCGCCCGATGGATGACCTCGCCAACAGGCTCCTCAAGGGCGACAAGCGTGCGCTCGCGCGCGGGATCTCGCTCGTCGAGGACGACGACCCAGCCGGCTGGGCGCTCGTCCGCGAGGTCTATCCCCACACGGGCAAGGCCGCGATCGTCGGGCTCACCGGCGCGCCGGGTGCGGGCAAGTCGACGCTGATCGGCGCCCTGACCAAGCTTCGCCGCGAGGCCGGGCGCGAGGTGGCCGTGCTCTCGATCGATCCCTCGTCGCCGTTCACCCACGGCGCGCTGCTCGGCGATCGGATCCGGCTGGCGGACCACTTCCTGGATCCCGGCGTCTTCATCCGCTCGATGGCGAACCGCGGGGCGCTGGGCGGGCTCAGCGAGGCGGCGCTGCAGGCCGCGCTCCTGATGGACGCCGCCGGCAAGCAGGACGTGTTCCTCGAGACCGTCGGCGTCGGCCAGGCCGAGATCGACGTGATCGACCACGCCGACACCGTCGTGCTCGTGCTGATGCCGGGCAGCGGCGACTCGATCCAGGCGCTGAAGGCGGGCATCATGGAGATCCCCGACGTGATCGTCGTCAACAAGGCCGACCACCCTCTGACCGACACGATGGTGCGCGAGATCCGCGGCGTCCTGTCACTGGCGCCCCAGCACGGCTGGCGCGTACCGATCGTCAAGACCGAGGCCTCGCGCGGCCAGGGCGTCGAGGAGCTCGTCGAGCAGCTCGAGGCCCACCGCGCGTTCATCGAGGAGGAGGGCACGCTCGTCGAGCGCCGCCGCCGCAATCTGCGCAACGAGGTTCTCAGCCTCGTCGCCGCTCGCATGCGTGCCAAGGTCGAGGAGCAGATCCAGGCGGACCCGCGCTTCGCCGAGCTCCTCGACGAGGTCGTCGCCCGCCGCCTGGATCCATCCAGTGCGGCGAGCGAGATCCTCGACCGGCTGACCTGACGGCGCGGGCCGCTAGGCTGCGGGCCGGTGTCCGCTAGAGCCGCCGGCGGCGACGAGGAGGACCGCGGTGGCCCGCGAGCGTGACGAGCGCCAGGACGTTGCCGGCGCCGCGGGACGCGGCGGTAGCCCCAGTGCGCAGAGGGCTCGCTCCGCAGCGGGAGCGCCGGGCAGGACGTCGCGCGCCGCGTACCAGGGGCCGTCGAGTGACGGCGAGGCCACGACGGCGACGAGGAACACCGCGCCGCAGATGAGCGTGAGCAGCAGCGCCGAGGACTCGACGTCGACCTGATCGGGACGAGAACGCGACAGGCGCTCGCGGCAGGAGCGCACGAGGAGCCACACGGCGACCAGTGCGAGCACGCCGAACGGCGCCCACAGCAGCACGCCGGACCATGGGTCGGCGAACGACGCCCGCCACGCGCGAGACGCGGTCGAGCACCGACGCATGACCGAGCGGGTCCGCGTCGCCGTTCGCCGCATATGGCGTCAGGCCGCCGAACAGCCGGTCGTTGACGGTGATGTAGAGCGACGCCGCTGACGAGCACGACCTCCAGCGCCGTGAAGCCCGCAAGCCCGCGGTTGCGCCGCCGCAGCCAGTGGGCGAGCGACAGCGCCACGACCGCCGCCGGCAGCACGAGCTTCAGCGCCAGCCACGGCAGCGCGGCGATCAGCAGCGCCGCGCCGAGCGTCGGGCCGAAGCGCGGCCAGGCGCGGACCCGCAGTGCCAAGAGCGCGGCGCCCGCCAGCAGCGGCGCCGCCGACCAGCTCCGGCCCGATCGTCGTCGACGCGCCGACCGCCGCGGGCGACAACCCGCCGACGAGCGCCGCGCGCGTCGCCCACGGCTCCGGGACGAGCGCGCGGGCGAGCTGCGCCGCGAGCACGAACCCCAGCGCGATCAGCGCCGCGACGAACAGCTCGACCAGCACCGCGCCGCCCAGCGCGTACGCGGGTGCCACCAGCAACGGGAAGCCGATGCTCGGCGGCTCGACCAGCCGGCCGTTCGTCGAGCCCGGCCGAAGGACGCAGCGGCGCGCCGCCCCACTTGGTCCACACGCGCGTCCCGGTACTCGTCGCGAAGATCGACGTCCCCGTCGGAGACGATCGACTCCGCCACGAGCAGCACATGCGCCTCGTCGGGCGAGTAGCGCTGGCCGGCGCCGAGGTGCAACCCGAGCGTCGCCGCATAGGCGGCGAAGAAGACGAGCCAGAGGGCGGCGGACCTACGCACCGAGGGCGCGTGCGATGACCATCTGCTGCACCTCGTCGGTGCCCTCGCCGATGGTGAGGATCTTCGCGTCGCGGTAGAAGCGGCACACCGGGTACTCCTCGATGTAGCCGTAGCCGCCGTGGATCTGCACGGCCTCCTCGGTCGCCCGCACGGCGAGCCGCCCGGATTCGAGCTTGGCCTGCGCGGCGGTGAGCGTGAAGTTCTTGCCGAGGTCCTTCAGCACGGCCGCCTTGTAGGTCAGCAGCCGGGCTGCCTCCAGCCGCGCGGAGATGTCGGCGAGCTTGGCCTGGATCGCCTGGAACTTCGAGATCGGCTGGCCGAACGCGCGGCGCTCCTTGGCGTACGCGAGCGCCTCGTCCAGCGCGCCCTGCGCGAGCCCGATGCCCATCGCCGAGACCCCGATGCGCCCGATGTCGAGCACGTGCAGGAACTGCTTGAACCCGGCTCCGCGCGGGCCGAGCAGGTTCTCCTCCGGCACGTGGCAGTCGGTGAACGTCAGCGGCCGCGTGTCCGACGCGTTCCAGCCCATCTTGCGATACGGCTCGCCCTGTTCGTAGCCCTCGGTCCCGTTCTCGACGATCAGGTTGGAGATCTCGTAGGACCCCGGCTCGCCGGCGGTGCCCCCCGTGACGCCGTCACGGCCACGTGCCCCGAGATGTCGGTGCCCGCATTGGTGATGAACTGCTTGGCGCCGTTGATCGTCCAGACGCCGCCGTCGAGCGTCGCGCGCGTCTTCGTGTTGCCCGCATCGGACCCGGCCTCGGGCTCGGTCAGGCCGAACGCGCCCAGCTTGCGCCCGGCCGTCAGGTCGGGCATCAGGCGCTGCTTCTGCTCCTCGGAGCCGAACAGGTACACCGGCTGGGTGCCCAGCGACGTGTGCGCGCACATCGTGATCGCCACGCTGGAATCGATCCGCGTGAGCTCCTCGACGGCGATCGCGTACTGCAGCGAGGAGCCGCCCGCGCCTCCGTACTCCTCGGGGAACGGGATCCCCATCCACCCGAGCTCGCCCATCTTCGACACCAGCTCATAGGGGAACGCCTTCGTCCGGTCGAGCTCCTCGGCGACCGGCTTGACCTCCTGAAGCGCGAAGTCGCGGACCGTCCGCTGCAGCAGCTGCGTGTCGTCGTCGAGTTCGAAGTTCATCGCCGCGCCATGCTACGGGCGAGCTCCACGAGCAGCCGGACGCCGAACCCGTTGCCGCCCTTGGCCGCGTAGGGCTTGCCGCCGTCCCACGCCATCCCGGCGATGTCGAGGTGCGCCCACGGCACCTCGGTGGCAAAGCGCGGCAGGAACTGGGCGGCCGTGATCGGCGCGGCCTTGCGGTTCTCGACCGCGTTCATGATGTCGGCGTAGCGGCTCTTGATCGCCTCGTCGTACTCCTCGTGGAGCGGCAGTCGCCACGCCAGCTCGCCCGAGGCGCCGGCCGCCGCGGCGACCGCGCTCGGCCCACTCGTCGTCGTTGGCCATCAGTCCGCATGGGTCGAGCCCAGCGCGACCACGAGCCGCCCGTCAGCGTTGCGATGTCCACGAGCCGCTCGGCGCCCTGTCGCCTGCGCGTGCACGAGGCAGTCGCACAGCACGAGCCGCCCCTCGGCGTCGGTGTTGACGATCTCGACGGTCGTGCCGTTCGCCGCGCGCACGATGTCACCGGGCTTCATCGAACGTCCCGAGGGCAGGTTCTCGGTCGCGCCCACGACGGCGACGACGCGCAGCGGGAGCGCCAGCCGGGCGATCGCGCCCATCGCCTCGATGACCGCGGCGCCACCCGACATGTCGAACTTCATCTCGCTCATCTTGAGCGGCGGCTTGAGCGAGATCCCGCCGGAGTCGAACGTCACGGCCTTGCCGACCAGCCCGAGCACCGGGCCGTCTGCGTCGGGTCCCTCGTAGCGCAGCGTGATGAGCTGCGGCTCCGCGTACGTGCCCTGCGCGACGGCGGCGAAGCAGCCCATCCCGGCCGCGACGATCTCGTCACGGCCGAGCACCTCGCAGCTCACGCCCTGCTCGGCGTCGGCCAGCTCCCGCGCCCGCGCCGCGAGTGCCTGCGGCGTCATGTCGTTCGCAGGCGTGTTCTGCAGGTCGCGTGCCGCGTTCGCCGCGTGGGCCACGATCGAAGCGGCCGCGATCGCCTTCGCGCGGTCGTCGTGGTCGGAGATGCACAGGCTCTTCAGCCCGTTGCCGTTCTCCGCGTCCTTGGCCTTGTAGCGCTCGAACCGGTACCCCACGAGCACGGTGCCCTCCACGAAGCCACCGGCGACGTGGTCGTCTGCGTGATGGGGGAGCTCCCAGCAGAGCTCGCTGGTGCCGAGCTCGCGCGCCCGCTCCCCGACCTTCGCGGCGATCACCCGCGCGCGCTCGGCGTCGAAGCGGTCACGGTCGCCCAGGCCGGCCACGATCCAGCGCCTGCCCTCGGCGTGGGTCATCGCCAGGTGCTTGAAGGTGGTCTTCGCCTCGCCGGAGTCGAGCAGCGCCTGCAGCTCGCCGCCGGGCGTGTCGTGCGCCACGCCCTTGCCGTCGAACACTCCGATGGCGACGGTGTCGGCGTGGCTGTCGATGGGCGCGGAGGTGGTGGTCGAGACCTGCATAAGGCGGCGGAGGCTACGTCAATACGATGCTCCCATGCCCAAGACAGTGATCCTTGGCTCCGCCCGCACGCCGATCGGCAAGCTGGGCGGGGGCCTCTCGACTCTCAAGGCCACCGAGCTCGGTGGCGTCGCCATCTCCGCCGCGCTGGAGCGCTCGAACGTCGATCCCGCGCAGGTCGACCACGTTGTGATGGGGCAGGTGCTCCAGGCCGGCCAGGGGCAGATCCCCTCGCGCCAGGCGCAGATCGGCGCCGGGATTCCGAAGGAGGTCAGCTCCGAGACGATCAACAAGGTGTGCGCCTCCGGCCTGCGCGCGACCGTGATCCTCGACCAGGCGATCCGCGCGGGCGACGTCGAGGTCGGCGTCGCCGGCGGCATGGAGTCGATGTCACAGGCGCCCTACCTGCTGCCGCAGGCGCGCTTCGGCTACCGCATGGGCGACGCGAAGGCGCTCGACGCCATGGTCCACGACGGCCTCACGAACCCGTTCAGCGGCCGCCAGATGTTCGACGAGGCCACCGAGATCGGCGACGAGCTCGAGCTCACGCGGCCCGACCTCGACCGCTGGGCCCTGCGCTCGCACGAGCGCGCGCTGGCCGCGATCGACGAGGGCCGGATGGCCGACGAGATCGTCACCGTGACGGTGAAGGGACGGAAGGGTGACACCGAGGTCGAGGTCGACGAGGGCCCGCGCCGTGGCTCGTCGCTGGAGGCGCTCGCGGCGCTGCCCGGCCTCGTCGGCAAGGAGGGCTCGCACACCGCCGGCAACTCGCCCGGCGTCAACGACGGCGCGGGTGCGCTCGTCGTCGCGTCGGACGAGTGGGCGAGCGCGAACGGCAAGGAGCCGCTCGCCGAGGTCGTCGCGCACGCGCAGAGCGCCAACGATTTCGCCTACCTCGCCACGACGCCGGCATCCGCGGCCAAGAAGGCGCTGGAGAAGGCCGGGATGGAGGCCTCGGACATCGATCTCTGGGAGATCAACGAGGCGTTCGCGTCCGTGACGCTGAACTCGATCCGCCTGCTGGGCATCGACGAGGAGAAGGTCAACGTCAACGGCGGGGCGGTCGCGCTCGGCCACCCGATCGGCGCCTCGGGCGCACGGATCCTCGGCGTGCTCGTGCACGAGCTGCGCCGGCGCGGCGGTGGCCTGGGCTGCGCGGCGATCTGCTCGGGCGGCGGCCAGGGCGACGCCGTCATTCTCCGAGTGCCTCCGCAGTGACCGCAGGCGTCTTCTTCGACCTCGACCGAACGCTCATGGCCGGTTCGTCCGGCTTCCATTGGGCTCGCGCGGCGCGCCGCGCGGGCCTGACGACGCGCCGGCAGCTCGCCAATGACGCGATCGAGAACATCCGCTTCCGGCTGCGCGGCTCGACCGACGAGGCCACCGTCGCGGTGCGCGAGCGCGTCGGCGCGTTCCTCGAGGGGCGCCGGGTCCGCGACCTCGAGCGGCTGTCAGCGATGGTGCTCGCCGGCGTGCTGCCGCGGCTGTACCCGCGGATGCTCGAGGTCGCCTACGAGCACCAGGATGCCGGGCGGCCCGTGTTCATCGTGACGGCGGCGACCCAGGGGACCGCCGAGATGCTGGCCCACGTCCTCTTCTTCGACGGCGCCGCGGGCTCGAAGCTCGAGGAGCGCGACGGCGTGTACACGGGCGGCTTCGACGGCCCGTTCTGTTACGGCGAGGGCAAGCCGCTGCGGATGCAGCAGCTGGCCGACGAACGCGGGATCGACCTCGCGCAGTCGTGGGCCTACTCCGACAGCGCGAGCGACCTGCCGATGCTGCGCGCGGTCGGCCATCCCGTCGCGGTCAACCCCGATGCCGAGCTGGCGCGCGTCGCGCGCGACGAGGGCTGGGACGTGATGACCTTCGAGACGCTCGGCCGGCGGCTGAAGGTCGCCGCCGCGTTCGTGGCGTTCACGGCCGTCGGCGGCGCAAGCAGAAAGGTTGCGCGAGGACGTGCATAGGCCTGCATCGACCGATCCTCGCGGCGGCTGCGGCGCGCGCGTCGCGTCGCAACCGCGATCGGCGGCTTCCACAGGGCCCCACCCTGCGATACGCCGCCGATCTCGCCTGCGCCGGACGCGCGCGCCGCAGCCATCCGCGATCATCGGTCGATGCACGCCGACCTGAGCGACGAACAGCGCGAGATCCGCGACCTCGCGCGGCGCTTCGCCGACGAGGTCGTGGCGCCCCAGGCGCCCGCGTGGGACCGCGAGCACACGTTCCCCAAGGACGTCCTGACGCAGATGGGCGAGCTGGGGCTGCTCGGCGCGTGCATCCCGTCCGAGCACGGCGGCGCCGGCGCCGACTTCCTGTCCTACGTGCTGGCGCTGGAGGAGATCTCGCGCGGTGACGCCGGCCTGGGCGTGACCTTCGCCGTGCACGTATCGGCCGGCCAGCTGCCGATCCTCGCCAACGGCACCCGCGAGCAGATCGACCGCCTGATCCCGCCCGCTGCGCAGGGCCACGAGCTGTGCGCGTTCGCCCTGACCGAGTCGGGATCGGGCAGCGACGCCTCGGCGATGCTCACCCGCGCCGACGACGCGGGCCGCCTCACGGGCACGAAGCAGTGGATCACCAACGGCTCCTACGCGCACACGTTCAACGTGTTCGCGCGAGACGGCGACAAGATCAGCGCGTATCTCGTGCGCCGCGGCGCGCCCGGCTTCTCCGTGACGCGCGAGGAGGAGAAGCTCGGGCAGCACTCCTCGTCGACCGCCGACCTCGCCTTCGACAACACCCCGTCCGAGCGCCTCGGGCCGCCGGGCGCCGGCATGCGGATCGCGCTGTCGACGCTCGACGGCGGGCGGATCGGCATCGCCGCCCAGGCCGTCGGGATCGCGCAGGCCGCGCTCGACGTCGCGACGAGCTACGCCAAGGAGCGCACGGCGTTCGGCCGCCCGATCGCGGGCTTTCAGGCAATCAGTCACAAGCTGGCCGACATGCAGACCGAGATCGAGGCCGCCCGCGCACTGGTGCTGCGCGCGGCCCGCGCCAAGGACGCCGGGCGCCCACATACGGTCGAGGGCGCTCAGGCGAAGCTGTTCGCCAGCCGCGTCGCGCGCCACTGGACCGGCGAGGCGATCCAGGTCCTCGGCGGCTACGGCTACACGAAGGACTTCCCGGCCGAGCGCTACTACCGCGATGCCAAGGTGACGGAGATCTACGAGGGCACGAGCGAGATCCAGCGCCTGGTGATCGCACGTGCGCTGCTCGGCGTCGGCTCGGAGTAGATTCGCGCCCATGCTCGAGGGCCTGATGCAGCACGACCACCCGCTGACGCTCCAGCACGTGCTGCGGCGGATGCGCACGATGAACGGGCACGAGGAGGTGGTCACGCTCACCGAAGCCGAGCCCGAGCGCGTCACGTACGCGCAGGTCGGCGAGCGCGTCGACCGCCTCTGCCACGCCCTGACCGCGCTTGGCGTCAAGCCGGGCGACCGCGTGGCGACGTTCTCCTGGAACACGCAGCGCCACCTGGAGCTGTACCTCGCGGTGCCATGCATGGGCGCCGTGCTGCACACGCTCAACATCCGCCTGTTCCCCGACCAGCTGCAGTACATCGTCGATCACGCCGAGGATCGGCTGCTGTTCCTCGATCCGTCGCTGCGCCAGATCTGGGAGGCCGCCGGCGCGAGCGTCGACCGCATCGTGGAGCTCGGCGACGAGTACGAGCAGCTGCTCGCCGAGCAGCCTGCGGGCGGCTTCGCCTACCCGGAGCTGGACGACCGCAGCGCCGCCGGCCTGTGCTACACGAGCGGCACGACCGGCAACCCCAAGGGCGTCCTGTACTCGCACCGCTCGAATGTGCTGCACGCGCTCGGCAAGTGCCTGGCCGATGGCGTCGGGATTCGTGGCGGCGACCGCGTGCTGCCGGTGGTCCCGATGTTCCACGCCAACGCCTGGGGCTTTCCGTACGCGTGCGCTTCGGCAGGCGCCACGCTGGTGATGCCCTCGCGCTTCGTCGCGCCGGAGCCGCTGGCGAAGGCGATCGAGACCGAGCGCGTCACGGTCGCCGGCGCCGTCCCGACGGTCTGGCTGGATCTGCTGCGCTACGCGGACGAGAACAGCCCGGATCTCAGCTCGCTGCGCACCGTCGTGTGCGGTGGCGCCGCGGTGCCCGAGTCGCTCATGCGCGCCTTCGAGGAGCGCCACGACGTGCGGATCGTCCAGGCGTGGGGGATGACCGAGACGAGCCCGCTGGCATCGGTCGCCCACGGCGAGGACTGGGATGCGCGCAGCCGCCAGGGCCGTCCGCTGCCGCTCGTCGAGACACGCATCGTCGACGACGCCGGCGAGGAGGTCGCCTGGGACGGCGAGTCGACCGGCGAGCTCGAGGTGCGCGGCCCCACGATCGCGTCGGCCTACTACCGCGACGACGACCCCGAGAAGTTCGACCGCGGCTGGCTTCGCACGGGCGACATCGCCTCGATCGATCCGCGTGGATCGATCAAGCTGACCGACCGCTCCAAGGACGTCATCAAGTCCGGGGGCGAGTGGATCTCGTCCGTCGACCTTGAGAACGCCCTGATGGCGCACGCGTCGATCCGCGAGGCCGCGGTGATCGCCCGGCCCGACGAGCGCTGGAGCGAACGCCCGCTCGCCTGCGTGGTGCTCGAGGACGGCGCGCAGCTGGACGCCGGCGAGCTCCGGCGCCACCTGCTCGAGCACGTCGCGAAGTGGTGGGTGCCGGAAGACTTCGTCGCGATCGACGAGGTGCCCAAGACCTCGGTCGGCAAGTTCGACAAGAAGGTCCTGCGCGCGCGCCTGCAGGCGGGTGAGCTGAGCGGCGTAACCGTGTGAAGCTCCTCGCGCGCGACGAGGAGCTCGAGACCTTCGAGCGGGCGGTTGAGGAGGTGCGCGACGGCGCCTCGCGCACGCTGGTCCTCGTCGGCGAGGCGGGCATCGGCAAGAGCGCCCTGCTCGATGCGCTGCGGGCGAAGGCGAACGACGCGGGCATGCGGCTGCTCGAGGGGCGCGGGGCCGAGCAGGAGCGCGACGTGCCCTTCGCGCTGGCGGTCGACGCGCTCGACGACCAGATCGCGGGGCTGCACCCGCGCCGGCGCGCGGAGCTGGCACCCGATGTCGAGGCGGTCCTGCCGTCGGCCGGCGGCGCCGCCCAGGCGCCGCGCGACCCGTCCGAGCGCTTCCGCTTGCATCGGGCGCTCGGCGGGCTGATCGAGGAGCTCGGGCGCGACGGGCCGATCGCGCTGATCCTCGACGACCTCCACTGGGCCGACGACGCGTCGGTCGAGCTGGTCCTGCACCTGCTCCGCAGGCCGCCCCGTATCCCGCTGCTGCTGGCTGTCGCGCTGCGCCCGATCGACCCCGTGCAGCGCGTGCTCGACGCTGCCCGGGCGGCGCCCGGCTTCGGCGAGCTGCGCCCGCGCCCGCTGCCGCGCGACGACGCGCTGGCGCTGCTGCCGCGCGACCTGCCCACCGACCTGCGCGACCGCATGGCCGGCGAGGCGCAGGGCAACCCGCTGTTCCTCCAGGAACTGGCGCGCATCGGCGCCGATGCGGCGGACGCGCTGCCCGCGACGCTGCAGGCTGCCGTGGGACGCGAGGTGGCGGGCCTCGAGGGCGCGGCGCGCGAGCTGCTCGCGGGCGCCGCGATCGCGGGTGACCCGTTCGATCCCGACGTCGCAGCCGCCGCCGCGGACCTCGACCCCGCGCAGGCCCTGACGCTGCTCGACTCGCTCGTGGCCGCCGACGTGGTCCGCCCGGCCGAGGCCAGCCGCACGTTCGGCTTCCGGCACCCGCTCGTGCGCCGCGCGGTCTATGACGATGCGCCGGCGGGCTGGCGCATCGCGGCGCACGAGCGCGCTGCCGCCGCGCTCGCAGCGCGCGGGGCATCGCCGGCCGAACGTGCCCATCACGTCCAGCGGTTCGCGCGCCCCGGCGACGACGAGGCGGTCGCGCTACTCGAAGCGGCGGCGCGCGACGCCGAGGACACCGCACCGGCGACCGCAGCGCGCTACTACGAGGCCGCGCTGCGGCTGCTGCCCTACGGGGCCGACCTGCGCCGCGCGGCGCTGCTCGAGCCGTTCAGCGCCGCGCTGCTCGCCGCCGGGCGAACCGACGATGCGATCGCGGCGCTCGGCGAGACGCTCTCGCTGTTGCCGGTCGACCACCCTCGCCGCGCGGACGTCGAGCTCCAGGCGGGGCAGCTGCACGTCTTTCTCGACCGCCAGCCGCTGGCGCGCGAGCACTTCCTGCGCGCACTCGAGCTCCGCGGCGGCCGCGACGCCGGCGTCGAAGCGGCGCTCGCGCTGGCCGCGGTCTGGTCCTACGAGCCCGACGAGGCGCGGCGCTGGACCACCGATGTCGACGAGGTCGCGCGCGCGGCCGACCCGCTGCTGGACGCGAGCGTGGAGGCCGTGAGGGGGCACGCCGCGCTGTGGGAGCAGCGCCCGCCGGGCGAGCTGGCGCGCGGGCTCGCCGAGCGCATCGAGGCGATGCCCGACGCTGCGATCGGGGGGCGGCTCGAGCCCCTGCTGCTCGTGGGCCTGTTCTGCAACGAGGCGGAGCAGTACCGCGAGGCCGCGGTCGTGCTCGAACGCGGCCTCGCCACGGCGCGGGCGACCGGCAAGACGCACGTCTATCAGCCCCTCGGGTCGCTGGCGGCCCACAACCGCACGCTGCTGCTGGAGCTCGGTGAGGCGCGCGAGCTCGCGCTGAGCTCGGAGGAGCGCGCGCGCCTGACGGGCCTCGCCAACCAGATCGGGACGGCGCTCGGCGCGGTCGCCGTCGCCGAGGACGTCGCCGGCAACGCGGGCGAGGCGGCGCGCGCCGGCGGCCGAGGGCGCGGAGATCCTCGGCGCCATACAACAAACCTGCGCGCCCGTGTTCCCGCTCTCCGACCTGCATGGGGGATCCTCCACGCCGCTCGACCCGGAGCGGCTCGTGAACGCGCTGTACGGTCGACTCTTCGCCGACCTCCACGCCCGCGGCGACCGCACTCGGCTGTGCCCTGCCTAGATCGTGCCGCCGGGATCGCCTGCGGGCGCCTGGACGAGGCCGAGCAGTGGGTCGACCCGCATGGGCGCGCTACGCTCGAGCGGATGGGGCTGCCCGCCAGCACCGTGCGCGCGTTGTCGGCGCGTGCCGAGTTGCTGCTGGCGCGCGGGGACGCCGAGGCCGCACAGCAGCCCGCGCTCACCGCCGTCTCGATCGGCGAAGGTCTCGACGCCGGCTACGACACCGCGATCGCGCGGCTCGGCGCCGGCCAGGTGCTGATGGCAGTCGGCCGGCGCGACGAGGCGGTCGCTGCGCTCGAGCGCGTCGCGGCGGACGCGTCACGCGGCGAGGCGGTCAAGCTGCGCGATGCCGCCGCGCGCGAGCTGCGCCGCCACGGCGTGCGGATCTCGGCCCGGGCCCGCCATGCGGCCGGGGACCGGGGCGAACATGGACGCGCTCACGGACCGCGAGCGCGACATCGCCGACCCGGTCTCACAGGGCCAGCTCCAACAAGCAGGTCGCCGCGGCGCTGTTCCTCTCCCGAGAAGACGATCGAGCACAACCTGTCGCGGATCTACGCCAAGCTGGGCGTCCGTTCACGCCACGAGCTCACGTGCGTCTTACACTCAGGACCGTGAGCGCGACGATCCCTTCGACCTACGACGAGTGGCTGGCCGCGTAT
>CAWCEB010000128.1:0-13061 GCA_963794105.1 uncultured Actinomycetes bacterium
GGCCCGGCATGCCCTGGCCGGCGGTCGCGAGGTTGGCGAGCAGCTGGGTCGCGACGGGGTTGACGCCCGCCTGCTGGCTGCCGGTGAAGCGCAGCAGCCCGCGGTACTCCGCCGACACGCCGAGGAAGTGGCGCGCGACCTTCGTGCTGCGCTGCGACGGGTTCACCGTCGCGCGCACGAGCGGTGCCGCGAGCGCCGGCGCGGGCATGCAGGCGCACGCGAGCACCGCGCCGGCAACCGTGCTGCGCCCCCACCTACGCATCGGCCGAGTTCTACCGCGCCGGGGCGGTCGGGAGCGCCGGTAGGGTCGCCGGTCGTGTCCGTGCCGACCGTCTCCGTCGTGGTGCCCGCGCGCGATGCGGCAGCCACCATCGCCGCCACGCTTGCCGGACTGGCGGCGCAGGAGCACCCGCCCGACGAGGTGATCGTGGTCGACGACGGGTCGGCTGATGCGACGGTCGCCCTCGCACATGCCGCGCCGGTCGTCACGCGCGTGGTGCGCGGCGCGGGCGACGGCCCGGGTGCGGCGCGCAATGCCGGCGCCGCCATTGCGGCCGGCGACGTGCTCGCGTTCCTGGACGCCGATTGCGAGCCCCAGCCTGGATGGCTGCGCGCCGCCCTGCGGGCGCTCGACGGCGCCGAGCTCGTCCAGGGCCGCACCACGCCGCCGCCCGGCGCGCGCGTCGGCCCATTCGACCGCACGCTGTGGGTCGTCGCGCCCTGGGGACTGTTCGAGACCGCCAACCTGCTGGTGCGCCGGGAGCTGTTCGACCGCCTCGGCGGCTTCGAGCCGTGGCTGTCGCCCGCGCGCAGCAAGGAGCTCGCCGAGGACGTGTGGTTCGGCTGGCGGGCGGTGCGCTCGGGCGCGCGGACGGCGTTCTGCGAGGAGGCACTGGTGCACCACGCGGTGTTCGAGCGCTCGCCGGGCGACTACGTCGCCGAGCGGCTGCGGCTGCGCTACTTCCCGGCCATGGCGGCGCGAATCCCGGAGCTGCGGGACACGTTCTTCTTCAAGCGCGTGTTCCTGACGCCGCGCAGCGCCGCGTTCGACGCAGCGCTGGCGGGCGTGGTGCTGGCCGCGGTGGCGCGCCGCCCGTGGCCGCTGGCGCTGGCGCTGCCCTACGCGCGGATCGCCCGCCGGCGCCCGCGCGCCTGGCCGGTCGATCTCGCCGCGGACACGGTCGGGCTGGCCTCGCTGCTGGCCGGCAGTGCACGGTCGCGCTCACTCGTCCTATAACTGCGACGCGGCGCGGCGGTCATCGCCTAGTGTCCGGCGGATGGGAAGGGGGTGCGTGTGAGCCGCGCAGAATCGCCGCTGCGCGGCCGGATGATCTTCAACGTCGGCTCGCGCCGCAGCGGGACCTTCTGGCTGCAGCGGATCGTCACCGCGCACCCGGACGTGAGCGCCGTCGGGTCCGAGACGCACCTGTTCTCCCACGGCATCGCGCCGCTCGCCGAGCGCTTCCACCATGCGGCGCTCGGCTCCGGGCAGGTCGGCTCGACGTTCATCGAGCGCGACGCGCTGCTCGACGCGCTGCGCGACTTCTGCGACGCCGTCTTTGCCCCGATGATCGAACCCGGAAGGGCGCGCCTTGCCGAGCGCACGCCGCTGCACGCGCTGCACACCGGCCTGATCGGCGACATCTATCCCGACGGGCGGATCGTCCACATCATTCGCGACGGGCGCGATGTCGTCCGCTCGCTGCTGGCGCAGCAGTGGGGGCCCGGGAACGTCGCCGAGGGCGCGCGCGAGTGGCGCGCGTCGATCGAGACGGCGCGTGCGGGCGCGGGTGATTCGGCCCGCTACCTCGAGGTGCGCTACGAGGACCTGCACGCCGATCCGCTGACCCGCATCTCAGGCCTCTACCACTGGCTCGGGCTCCCGGTCGACGACGCGATCCTCGAACACACGCTCGCCGAGGCGAAGGTCGAGCGCAACCTCGACCCGAGGGGAACGCCCGCGGGCTCGGGCAAATGGCGCGGCGTGTTCACGCCTGAGGACCTCGCCGCCTTCGAGGAGGTCGCCGGCGACGTCCTGTACGACCTGGGCTACGAGCGCGTTCCGGCGCTCGGCTCACGGCCGCGCGCCGGCCTGCGCGCTCGCTTTCGTCGCAATGGATCCAACGGACTGGTGGCGGACGCCGGGCTCGCGCCCGTGGCGGTCGCGGGCGAGCACGCCGGCGACGAGGTCGAGGCCCAGCGCCAGATCGACGCGCTCCTCGACGCGTTCCACACCGCGCCCGAGCGGGCGGGGGAGCTGCTGGGTGACGGCGCGACGGTCCGCGTGGTCGATGGAGGGAGCGAGCGGGCCGCGGGCGGTGAGGGAGCCCGCGAGCTGCTCGTCGGTGCGCTGCGCGAGGACGCTGCGATGCGCGGGCGCCAGGTCCGCGGCGACGTGCATCCCGAGCCGCCGCTGTTCACCGTGATGCTGCGCTACGACACGCCGCAGGGCACCGCCGACCGCGTCGTCATTGCGCGCCTCGACGGCGACCGCGTGCAGGAGCTCGCGCTGTACCGCCCGGAGGTCGTCGCGTGACCGAGCGCCCGGCGCCGCCGCCCGGCGCGCGCAACCTGGTCATGGTGATCCTCGACAGCCTGCGCTACGACTCGTGGGTCGAGGCGCAGCCCGCGGTGCTCGGAACGCTGGGCAAGGTCGAGCGGCGCTTCTCCTACGCGAGCTGGACCGCGCCGTCGCATTACAACCTGCTGATGGGGCTGCTGCCCCACAGGAACCCGGTCGAGGTCTACGCGTCGGAGTACTACAAGGAGGACTTCCTGCGCTACGGCGAGCGGCTGAACGTCGGCGCGATGGGCTTCAAGCGGCTGCTGCCCTCGATCTTCCTGCCGACCTTCCTGCGCAACGTCCTGGGCTACCGCACGCACGCGATGGTCTCGATGCCGGTGCTCAACCCGTTCACGGTCCTCAACCGCGACTTCGACTCGTTCGAGCTGATGCCCAAGCACAACGACATGGGCGCGATGCTCGACAAGCTCAGCTTCGACCCGGAGCGGCCGTCGTTCTACCTGCTCAACACCGGCGAGACGCACTACCCGTACGCGCTGCCCGACGAGGACCCGAGCCGGTGGCCGCGGATCAGCGGCGTGCACGGCGTCTTCAAGCACCTTGACGAATGCGATCCCACCGACCCCGAGCGCGCCCCGGCGTTCTTCGACAACCAGTCGCTGCGCGAGCTGCACGGCCGCCAGATCAACGCCGTGTCGCTACCTCGACGGCGTGTTCAAGCGGCTGTTCGACCTGCTGCCGTCGAACACCTGGGTGATCGCGACGTCAGATCACGGCGAGCTGTTCGGCGAGGACCGCTTCTTCGGGCACGGCCCGGTCATGCACGAGAAGGTCTTCGAGGTGCCGTTCGTGGAGGGGATGGTGCCGTGACGAACGTCCTGCTGATCGTGCTCGACACCGCGCGGCGCGACGCGCTCGAGCCGTTCGGGGCGCCGGCGGGCGCTTCGCCGGCGGTCGCGCAGCTGGCATCGCGCGGCGTGGTCGGCGCGAACGCGCGCAGCGCCGCCTGCTGGACGCTGCCGTCGCACGCGGCGATGTTCACCGGGCTGCTGCCGCGGGCCGCGGGCCTGGCGCGTGCGCCGGCGCGCACCCCGCACAGCTGCCGGCCGATCGTGGCCGAGCACCGCGATCGGTTCCTGCCCGAGGTGTTCCGGCGCGCCGGCTACACGACTGCCGGCGTCAGCGCGAACCTCTGGATCGGCACGACGAGCGGGTTCGAGGCGGGCTTCGATCAATGGCGCTCGGTCGAGTCCGCACGCCAGTCGGGCCTGCATGACCCGTCGCCCCGCGCGCGGGCGCGCTGGGCGCTCGAGGCTGCGCGGGCGCGGGTCGACGACGGCGCGTCGGCCGCTCGCGCGATCGTGACCGACTGGTCCGCGCGAGCTCGGGCCGACGAGCCGTTCTTCTGGTTCGTGAACCTCAACGAGTGCCATTCGCCGTACCTGCCGCCGCGGCCGTACGCGGATGTCGGGCTGCTCGGGCGGCTGCGAGCGGCCGAGGAGGCGCGGCGCTACCTGACGCTCGTGGCGATCTGGCAGGCGTGCGCGGGCGGCCTGGAGGTGCCCGCGGAGGCGCTCGAGCGGATGCGCCACCTGTACGCGCGCTCGGTGCGGCTGATGGACGACTGGCTGGCCGGCGTCCTCGAGGTGCTCGACGCGCGCGGCGTGCTGGACGACACGCTCGTCGTGGTGACCTCCGACCACGGCGAGAACTTCGGAGAGAACGGCCTGATGGCCCACGCGTTCTCGCTCGACGAGCGTCTCACGCACGTGCCGGTGGTGGCCGCCGGGCCGGGCGCGCAGGAGCTCGAGGGGCTCTGGAGCCTTGCGGACCTCCCACGCGCGCTGGCGCGCGCCACGGGGATCGCGCATCCCTGGGGCCCTGACCTCTGCGACGGCGTCGCGGTCTCGGAGTTCGATCCGCCGACCGGCCCGGATGACGAGCGCGTGCTGCGCAGCGTGAAGGCGTGGGGCGTGGGCGAGGCCGGCCTGCGCGTCATGACCACGCCGCTGACCTCTGCGACCGACGGCGCGTTCAAGCTCGTGCGCCGGGGCGCGGACGAGGAGCTCTTCGACCTGACGAGCGACCCGCTCGAGGAACGCCCGCTCGACGCCTCCGATCCGCGCGCCGCTCATCTCCACGCCGCGCTCGATCCTGCTCCCGTCGCCATCGAGACGCAGCCGGAGGCGAGCGCCGAGGAGCTCGCGGAGATCGAGGAGCGGATGAAGCTCCTGGGCTACATGTGACGGGTGAGAAGCACGATATGCGTGCAGCGTCCAGCGCGATGCGTTGGCGGCGCGCGGCGCGTGGTGCGGGCATTGACGGAGAAGGGACGGGTGCGCCGGTGTTCGGCGTGGGCCCCGAGCGTCGCAACTATTACGACGTTGGGGGCCCGGGGCGCGCGACAGGGACTAAAGAAGGGGTCAGACCCCAATGTCACGCTTGGGACAAAGGGGTCAGACCCCAATGTCACGCTTTGGCCGAGGAGCGTGAGCGCTCAGCTCGGGCGTTGTGCGGGCGCGGGGCCCGGTTCGGGCATTGAGGAAAGCGGCCGGCAGCCGCGGCGCGGCCGCCACCTAACGCGACTTGGGCGGCATAGTTCGCGCATATAGCGACTTAGGCAGCCCAAGTCGGCGCCACGGGTTCACCCTCTCCCTCAGTGACCGCAGTCCACGCGGAGCGCTCACGCGAGCGAACGCGCTGCACGGCACCGACAACGCGCTCCGCCCGCACAGCGTCACCGGTGCCCCTCGAGCTCGCGGCGCGGCGCGAAGCCCGCGCGGCGGTGCAGGCCGGCCCACATGCGGAAGTAGGGCGAACGGGCGCGGGCGTAGGCGCCAAGCACGTTGATCAGCGCGGTCAGGCGGGTGCGGACGAGGCCGCGGCGGCGCAGGAGCCAGGCGTAGGTCGAACGCAGCCAGCGCAGCGTGCGCTCGTCGCCCCATGCCTGCGTCGTCGCCGCGCTGGCGTGGTGGAGCACGCGTGCCGAGGGGACGTAGTGCGTCGTGTAGCCGGCCTTCGCGATGCGCCAGCCGAGGTCGAGGTCCTCGGCGTACATCCACTGCTGGGCGTCGAAGCCGCCCGCGGCGTCCCATGCCTCGCGCCGCACGAGCAGGAACGCGCCGATCGCCCAGTCCACGTCGCGCTCGCGCGAAGGATCCCAGAAGCCCTCGAGGCACAGGCGGTCGCCGAACCGGCGGTGGAACCCGAGGTTGAAGAGCGCCGTGAACGGCACCGTCGGGAAGGCATAGACCGAGTGCTGCGTCTCGCCCGACTCAAGCTCCAGGCGCGGAGCGATCACCCCCGCGCCCGGGAGGCGCTCGCCGGCATCGACCAGCGCCCGCAGCGCGCCCGGTCGCAGCGCGATGTCGGCGTTGGCCGGAGCGATCCATGGCGCCGCGGTCTTCGACGCAACGAGATTGACCGCCGGCCCGAAGCCGACGTTCTCGTCGAGGGCGATGAGCCGAGCCCACGGAGCTTCGGATCGGACCATGTCCGCCGACCCGTCCGACGAGGCGTTGTCCACGACCCACACCTCGGCGAGTGCCTCGCCCTCGAGCGAGCGCAGGCACTCGCGAAGCAGATCGCGCGTGTTCCAGGAGACGACCGCGACAGCAACCGTGGGCTCAGGTGGCACCGCTCACCTGCGGCACCGCCGCCGGGCGCAGGTACCCCACGACCTCGCGCACGAGCGAGCGCTCGAGCGCGGCGGTCGCGACGACGGTGATCACGACGAACGACACCATCTCGACGATCGCCATCGCGAGCGTGCGGTGGTGGTGCAGGGAGAGCAGGCGCATGATCAGCACGGCGTCGGCGGCGGGGATGGTCGGGGCGATCGCCCGCGCCGCATGACGCAGCATCTCGAACCCCGGGAACAGGCGCGTGAGGTAGCGCAGCGCACCAGCCAGCGACACGAGCGTGTTCACCGCCATCCCGATCGCGAAGCCGTCGATCCCGAGCCAGAGCAGCAGCGGCAGCGTGACCGCGAGCGTCGTCGCGAGGTTCACCCAGCCCCACACCGCGATCGGCCCCGTGTCGCCGAGCGCGCGGAAGTAGTCGTCCCAGTTGTAGGCCAGGTGGTTGACCGCCGCGATCAGCCCGAACACCGCGATGATCGGCACCGCCGGCGCCCAGTGCGCGCCGATGCCGTAGCGAACGAGGTCGCCCGCGAACAGCGCGACGCCCACGCCGAACGGGATCCCCCACAGCAGCGCGATCCGGTTGGACTTGACGAAGCTCTCGAACAGCAGGTCGCGCCGGTCGCGCACGGCGCACACGGCCGGGTACATCGTCGACGCCAGGATCTGGTCGACCTTGTTCGTGTAGTTGGAGATCTGGCTCGCGAGCGTGACGTAGCCGACGCCTGCGAGGCCCAGGACGCGCGTGCCGGTCAGCAGGTACACCTGCACGTTGAGGAAGCGCGACAGCTGCCCGAGGAAGAGCGGCCACGAGAAGCGGTAGTACTCGCGCAGCGTCCCGCGGTCGTAGCGCAGGCGCAGCGGGTACGGCGACTTCGCCACGCAGACGAGCGCTGCCGCCCACGCGCCGGCGACCGTCCCGATCACGAGCGCCCAGTAGCCGAACCCGGCGACGGCGAGCGCCACCATCACGACGAACCCGAGCACCGGGTCGATCGCCTGCAGCGTGCGCTGCTTGGCGAACTCCATCGAGCGGTAGTGCACCCACACCGGCGTCTGCAGCACCACCGCGGGGCAGGCGACCAGCGTCACGAGCGCCGGCGCGACGATCTTCCACTCCCCGTAGGCGAGCGCGATCAGCGGGATCGCCAGCGCCACGATCACCGTGAAGATCCCGGTCATCGCAGCCTCCAGCGTGAACGCCTTCTGGAACGCGAGCTCCTGGTCGGCCTCGTCCTGCTGGACGTACTTGTCGGGGACGCCGACGTCCTTGAACCAGAACAACCCGGCGACCGCCACGGAGAGCACGCCCCAGACGCCGTAGTCCTCGGTCGCCAGGAAGCCCGCGAGCAGGAACCCGCGCATCAGCCCGAGCGTGTTCAGCGCGACCAGGAACGCCCCGTTGATGATCGTGCCGCGCGCCGTATGACGGCGCAGCGAGCGCCCGCGCAGAGCGGCCCGCGACTCGAGATGGTCCCCTTGCCCGTCCATCTTCCCCCGGCTCAGGACGCTACCAACCGCGGGTGTGAGCGGCGCCACCCGCGTAGTCTCGCCGCGGCGTGCGCATCCTCACCGTCGGCAACATGTACCCGCCGCACCACCTGGGCGGCTACGAGCTCATCTGGCGCTCCGCCGTGCGCCACAGCCGCGCGGCCGGACACGACGTGCGCGTCCTCACCACCGACGTGCGCTTCGGCGAGCCGGCGGAGCCCGACGATCCGGCGTGCTTCCGCGAGCTCGAGTGGTACTGGCGCGACCACGCGTGGCCGCGCAGGTCGCTGGCCGATCGCGTGCGGCTCGAGCGCGCCAACGCGCGCACGCTGCGCCGGCACCTCGGCGAGTTCCGGCCGGACGTCGTCGCGTGGTGGGCGATGGGCGGCATGTCGCTCTCGCTGCCGTCGCTCGTGCGCGTCCCGAGCGCCGCGTTCGTCCTCGACGACTGGCTCGACTACGCGCCCAAGGAGGACCAGTGGCGGCGGATGTTCACGCGTCGCTTCGATGTCTCGTCGATCGACCACTGGGTCTTCATCAGCGAGTACACCCGCGAGCGCGCGCGCGGCCTGGGCCACACGTTCGCGTCGAGCGAGGTGAACCCGGCGGGCGTAGGGGAGGAGTTCCTCGCGCCCGCGCCCGCGCAGGCGTGGGCGTGGCGGCTGCTCTATGTCGGGCGCATCGACGAGCGCAAGGGCATCGACACCGCGGTGCGCGCGCTGGCGCAGCTGCCGCCGGCGAGGCGACGCTCGACGTGGTCGGCTCCGGCGACGACGAGGCGGAGGCGCGGCTGCGGGCGCTCGTGGACGAGCTCGGCCTCTCCGAGCGCGTGCGGTTCACGGGCATCGTGCCGCGCGAGCAGCTGCCCGAGCGCTACGCGGACGCCGACGTCGCGGTCTTCCCGGTCCGCTGGCGCGAGCCGTGGGGCGTCGTGCCGCTGGAGGCGATGGGCATCGGGCGCCCCGTCGTCGCGACCGGGCGCGGCGGGAGCGGCGAGTACCTGCGCGACGGCGTCGAACGCGCTGCTGTTCGACGCCGAGGACCCGACCGCGCTGGCGGGGCAGATCACCCGCCTGGCGAACGAGGACGGGCTGCGCGAGCGCCTACTCGCCGGCGGTCTCGAGACCGCCCGCGCCCACACCGCCGGCGCGCACGATGCGCGCGTCACGGCCATTCTGGAGGCGCTCCCACTCCGCAAGGAAGACAGGGCCTAGCCGCTGGCAGTAGTACGCGTCGGCGCTGTGCCAGACGCGATGGCCGATGCGCGGCGCGCGCCGCGGCACGAGCCGCACGAGGTGCCTGCCGCGCCCGGACGCCGGCGGCGCGTCCACGAACCGCGCGAACAGGTCGCGGAAGTACGCGTCGGCCTCCGGCCAGCGGCGCGTGAAGGCGAACTCGGAGGCCGCCAGGCGCGGCAGGCGTGCCTCGAAGCTCTCGACCGTGACCGGAACGAGATGGTCGGCCACGGCGCCCCCGTCGTAGACCAGCGACAGCCCGTGGTCGCTCATCCGCCGCGCGAGATCCAGGTCTTCGTAGAGGAAGGGCAGCAGCACCTCGTCGAACCCTCCGACGCGCTCGAGCAGCCCGCGCGCCACCGACGCGTTGGCGGTGTAGAAGTGCCACCACTGCGGTCCCTCGGCCGCGATCGAGCGCCAGTCGAACTGCACGCCGCGGTCGACCCAGTGCATGAAGGACGTCACCTTCAGCTCGGGCGCCCAGCGCACGTGCCCGAGCACCGCATTCGCCCCGGACGCGTGCGCCGCAAGGTGACGCTGCGCGAGATCGCGCGGTGCGCGGATGTCGTCATCGACGAACAGGACGACCGGCGCCCGCGCGGCGCGCCAGCCGGCGTTGCGCGCCGCCGACGCGCCCGGCACCGCGCCGCGGACGATCCGCACGTCGCGTCCCTCGGGGTAGGGCCCATGGACGTCCGCGAGCGCGTCCTCGGCCAGGATCAGCTCATACTCGCCGCGCGGCAGCGTCTGGCGCTCGAGCGCGTCCAGCGCCTGCGCCAGCTCCGGTCGCCGCCGCATCGTGGGCACGACGATGCTCAGTCTCGGCGCCCCCGCCATGTGGCGCAATGCTGGCAGCAGCACGGCTATCGTGCGCCGGCAGATGGTGGGGGACAGGCTGCAGCGCGTGGTCTGGCGGGGGAAGCTGGCTGCGCCCTATCGACGGCGGACGTTCGCGGCATTCGGCGCGGATTCGATCCTGCACAGGCCCGACTGGATCAGCCACCCGGAGAAGATCGAGATCGGCTCCAGCGTGCTGATGTTCCACGGCCTCTGGCTGGCTGCCGAGCAGCCGAGCTGGCACCGGCCGGGCCCTGCCATCCGCATCGGCGACCACGTCGGCGTGCGGCCCTACTGCACGATCAGCGCGGCCGAGTCCGTGACGATCGAGGACGGCGTCGTGATCAGCGCGTTCACCACGATCATCGACTCCGATCACACCTTCGCCGCCGGGCGCCCGAACGTGATGCACAACCCGCTCGTCTCGACGCCCGTGCGCGTCGGCGAGGGGACATGGATCGGCGAGCGCGTCGCGGTGCTGCGCGGATCGGACATCGGGCGCTGCTGCATCATCGGCGCCAACAGCGTCGTGCGCGGCACGATCCCGGACTACTCGATCGCCGTCGGCGCGCCCGCGCGCGTGGTCGGCTCGACGGAGGAGCACTTCACGTGATCGACCCCCAGCGTGAGGAGGCCGAGCTGCGCGCCTACCTCGGCGAGGCCTACGACCACGAGCGTCTCGTCCACTACGACCGCCAGCTCGAGGACGAGCTGGCGCAGATCGGCGACGAGGAGACGCTGTACCGGACCTCGCAGGCCTACCTCTACAACCTGACGGCCTTCGCGATGACGAAGACGAAGGAGCCCTACCTCGACGTGCTGCGCGCGGCGATCCCGCCCGGCTCGACGGTCCTGGACTACGGCTGCGGGATCGGCAGCGACGGCCTGGCGCTGATCGAGGCCGGCTACCGACGTCGCGTTCGCCGACTTCGACAACCCGAGCACGCGCTACCTGCGCTGGCGCCTGCAGCAGCGCGGCCGCGACGCCCGCATCTTCGACCTCGACCGCGAGCGGCCACCCGACGGCTTCGACCTCGCGTACTCGTTCGACGTGATCGAGCACGTGCCCGACCCGTTCGCGTTCGTCGAGCGCCTCGAGGCGTCCGCGCGGATGGTGCTCGTGAACTTCCTGGACCCCGTGGAGGGGGAGACCGAGCTGCATCACGACCTGCCCGTCGACGAGCCTCGTCCGCCACGCGGCCGCGCGGCGCCTGCTGCGCTACGAGGTCTTCCACGGGCGCTCGCATCTCGTGCTCTACGACCGGCGCCCGGGCGGGCGGCTGCGTGCGAAACTGGCGCTCGTGCGCGGTTCGCGGAGGCGGGGATGAGTCGCATCAGGGGAGCACTGCGCGAGCGCCTGCGGCGGCTCGCCTACCTGAAGGCGCCGTTCTGGGCATCGGCGCTGCGCAAGCGCTGGGTGATCGCAAAGAACCCGAACGCCACGATCGTCTTCGAGGGCGCCGTCTTCCTCGGCCCGGGCTTCACGATCGACGCGCCGCACGGCGGCACGGTGATCATCGGCAACGGCGTGCAGTTCCGGCGCAACTGCCGGATCGAGCTCGCGACGCCCGAGGCGCGCGTGACGATCGGCGAGGGCAGCTACATCACCTACAACGCGATCATCGCGTGCTCCTCGACGATCGAGATCGGCAAGCACTGCGGACTGGGGTTCTGCTCGTCGATCTACGACGGCAGCCACCGCTTCAGGGATCTGACGAAGCCGTTCCTCGCGCAGGGCTACGACCTGCGCCCGATCAGGATCTCCGACCACGTGCAGATCCACTCGCTCTGCACGGTCGTCAACTCGATCGGCACCCGGACGGTGATCGGCGCCAACTCGGTGGTCAGCCGCGAGCTGCCGGCGTACGTGCTGGCCGTCGGCGCGCCCGCGCGCGCGGTCGACGAGTTCGGGCCCGAGAACCGATCTGCGCTGGCCGCTACCCCTTGAAGCCGTGGATGACGACGTGCGGGACGGTGAACTCGTCCTTGACCTTCATCCCGAACGTGCCCTTCTGCTCGACGCGGTCGAAGCCCGCGGTCCACACCATCCGGCGCCACGTGCGCTTCGACGGCAGCCAGAAGACCACCGCCTTGTCGCGGTCGGCCATGTAGCGCGAGACGCTGGAACGGGACCAGGCTCGCCCGCTGGTCGTACTCCTCGGCGAGGATCAGCTGGCCGGTGCACAGGTTCGCCATCCGCTCGAGCGCGAGCAGCTGGTCGCGCAGGTGCACGAGCACCGAGCCGCAGAAGACGAGGTCGAACGTGCCGAGCTCCTCGGGCGTGGCGTGGTAGACGCTGCAGTTGACGCGCTCGACGTTGGAGCCGCGGATCGCCTTCGCCAGACGGAAGCCGTCGCCGCGCCTGACGTCGCTGAACTCGCGCGGGCGGCGGCGCGCGGGCCAGTCGAGGTCGCGCCTCGTCGTCGAGGTCCAGCGCGACGACCTCGGCGGCGCCGCGGCGCTCCAGCTCGAAGGCCCAGAAGCCGTCCCACGTGCCGATCTCGAGGACCCGCATGCCGTCCAGTCGCTCGGGGAGCCCGTAGTGGTGGATGAACGGCCGCAGGTCGAACCAGCCGTCGGTGACCTCGCCCGGAGCGAGCTCCATCACGTGGTACCAGCTGTGCGTCCGTGCGCGCTCGAGCAGGTCAGTCGTCGCCATGGCGCGGCACGATAGATCACGATCGGCCCGACCAGATCCAGTTCATGCGCGTCGCCATCCTGCATCCGTGTTACTGGCCCGAGGTGCGGCGCGGCACGGAGCGCGTGATCCGCGAGCTGGCCGATGGACTGGCCGCGCGCGGGCACGAGCCGGTGCTGCTCACAAGCCATCCGGACGCGACGTCGCGGGGGGTCGAGGACGGGCTGCGGATCGTCCGCGCGCGCCGGCCGCGCGACGTGCGGCTGCGGGCCCGCGGCTGGGACCGCTACCTCGCGCACGCGCCACGGTCGCTTGTCGAGCTGGTGCGGGCGCGCGCGGATGTCGCGCACGCGCTGTACCCGTCGGATGCCGTCGCGGCCTCGGCGACGCGGCGGCCCGTCGTGTTCTCGTACATGGGCCTGCCCGACGCGCCTACCTGGACGAGCGCCGGCGGCGCTGGACCATGGAACACGCGTGCACGCGTCGCGGATGCGGTGGGCGTGGCGCTCAGCGAGGCATCGGCCGTGCATTCCGGGACGTGCCGGCGTGGACGCACGGGTGATCTCGCCGGGCGTCGACCTGGAGGCGTTCGTCCGCCGACGAGCGCCCGGCGCGCGCCGGCGCCGACGATCGTCTGCTCCGCTGCGCGCGGGGAGCCGCGCAAGCGCGTCGACCTGCTGGTCGAGGCCGTGCGG
>CAWCEB010000129.1:0-23385 GCA_963794105.1 uncultured Actinomycetes bacterium
CCCGACCGCTGCCGGCGCCGGTCTCCGGGCAGCCGCTGTTCGACCGCGTCGACGGCCACCTGCCGCTCGGCCTCACCGAGCGCGGGTACGACGGAAGCCCCAACGGCTTCGGGCGCGCGGCCACGGCCAACCAGGAGGCTGCGTTCGTGCGGGGCATCGGCGGCACGCTGCTGCGGGTGCCCGTCTCGTGGGCGCAGGCCGAGCCCGACCCGCCGATCGCCGGCGCCCACGACTACAGCTGGTCGCGAGACGACCTCTACGCCAAGCTCGTCAGCCAGGGCGTCCGGCCGATCCTGACGCTCCTCGCCTCGCCGCGCTGGGCGCTGACCAGCAGTGCCGGATGCACGCAGGTCTGCTCGCAGCCACCGGGATCCGCGCATGCCGGTGACTTCGCCGCGTTCGCGGCCGCGGTCGCGCGGCGCTACCCCCTCGCCGCCGCGATCGAGATCTTCAACGAACCCAACAACCACCACGGCTCGGTGCAGGGTCCGCGGCCGGCGGAGTACGCCGCGCTGCTGGCCCAGGCGTACGACGCGATCAAGGCCCAGCGCCCCGCGATGCGCGTGCTGGCCGGCGCGCTGGGCGCGTACGGCGCCAGCCCGGCTCAACCGACCACGACGAGGGACATGCGGCTCGGCGACTACCTGCAGGCGATGCTCGCCGGCGGCGGCGCGGCGCACATGGACGGCCTGAGCTTCCACCCATACCCGCACTCGGTCCAGCCGAGCCCGGACAACGACTTCGCCCGCGTGTTCGCCGTCGTGGACGCAACGCTGGCGGCCAACGGCGACAGCGGCCGGCGGCTCGTCCCGACGGAGTTCGGCATCGTCGACCGACGAGGCCACGCAGGCCGATCGCAGCGCCGCGCTGCGCGCGCTCTGGCGCGAGCTCGATGCGCGCGACGACGTCGACGCCGCCGTGTTCCACACCGACATCACCGCGATCGACCACGACCACTACGGGTGGCTGAGCGTCGTCAGCAACCGTTCGACGTTCCACCCCTATGCGGTCTGGTGTGACTTCGCGCGGATGCTCGCGGGGCGCCAGAGCTGCCCCGCGACCATCCGACCGCCTCGCTGAGCTACCTCAGGACTTCTTCACGACCCGGAACGCACCGCGCATGAACGGGTGGATCCGGCAGAAGTACGAGTAGGTCCCGGGCGACAGGTTCTTCGGCGTCTTGTAGACCTGCGTGCCGACGCAGCCGTTGGCGATGATGCCGATCAGGCCCGGCACGGTCTTGCACTTGGCCTTGTCGGCGGGCTTGTCGACGACCGCCGTGATCGGGACGCTCCCGGTGCCGCCGGCGTACAGGCCCATGTCGATCGTGGGGCCGTAGCCGAGCTCGCCGGAGTCGAAGCCGCCCGGGCCATTGGCCAGCGGGTAGCCGATGCCGCCGGTGAGGTTGCACGGGGTTCCTACACGCGGTGATCGTGTGGAAGCGCTCGGTCGAGCGGCGAGTCCTCGTTGACGAACGTCAGCGAATGGCCCTGGCGGACCGCCGGCGGGAGGCCCGCCTTGCCCGGGTAGGACAGGTCGCCCTGGCTGTAGAGGAAGTTCCTGATGACGATCCGGTCCTTGTACGGGCCCGGTCCGCAGGCGGATCGGGTTGCGCAGGCCCGGGTTGGGCTTGCGCACGCCGCTGTCGATGTTCTCCGGCGAGCCGTCCGTGCGTGAGGTAGTCGGTCTGGTCGACCGTGCCCGTCGAGGGGTCGAACGGGTCGACGCCGCCGGGGACCGGCTGCTTGGTGATCCCGACGACCATGATCCCCATGACCTCGTACCACGACGCCCTCGACGTGTCGTACGTGGCGCTCGTGCTGAGGACGTCGCCCTTCTTGACGTTGACCTTCCAGTTGTCCGACGTCGCCGACATCGCGACGTCCCACGACACGCTGCCCGCGGGCTCGAAGTAGTTCGCCCGCGATCTGAAGATCGTCTTGGTCACGCCGTCGCGCGTGAGCTGCAGGTCGGTGAACAGTCCGCCCGGATGCAGGTGGCCGGCGGTGCTGACGAGCGTCGCGTCATGGTCGACGACCCAGCGGTTGCGGACGATCCCGTCGGCCTTGTACGCGTTGGGCGCCTGGTTGGGGTACGTGAACTCCGTCGTGCCCGACCGCGTCTTGGTGCCCTTGCCCTTGATCGCGTTGAACACCGGGTAGGGCTTGATGCCCTGCACGTCCATCCACTGCGTGTCGATCGGCGTGATGTTCGCCGCCTCGGGCGCCGTGTCCGGGATGAAGTAGAGCGTGTAGGTGAGGTACACGTTCTGGGGCGAGGCGACCAGGTCGTGGATCATGTGGTTCAGGACCCAGGTCTGCCCGGTCGTGTAGCGCCAGCCGAAGCCCGAGGGCGCGTTGAAGTACGTCTTCTCCTCACCCGCCGCGAACGTCGGCTTCAGCGACGTCAGGCTGTCGCCGACGAGCCAGACCGCGTGATGCAGGTGGACGACCTTGACCGACGGGCTCTTGCCGTTCTGCGCGTAGACGAGCCCGGGACGGAAGCCGACGATGTAGCCGTTGACGTCTGGGCGCTCCTTCTGCAGGTCCACGTTGATCAGGTTCTGGCCCGGCTGGATCCGCATCGGGCCGAACTTGTAGTTCAGGACCTGCGCGCCCGGGGGCGGCCCCGGGTCACGGACGGGGATGTTCACCTTGGCCGCACGGAACGCCGACGCGGTGGCGTCGGCGCGCGCCTGGCGGGCGAGCTCGGCGTTGGCGCTGCTGGCGAACAGCGCGCAGAGCGCGAGCACCGTCAGGGCAATCGTGGGAAGCGTGCGGCGTGAGGTCATGTCCTCGTCTATCGGTCGGGGGAGGCGCGCGGGCAGCACAAACTGGGACTGGCTGCGTCCGCGCGCGCTCGACGATAGCGGAGCGCGCGCTTCGCTTCGAGTTATCGGCGAACAGGAAGGTTCGCCGAGCGCGACCGCGGCGCGTGGCGTCGCCCCGTGGGCAGCCGGACGGCGCGCTCGCGGCCTCGAGAGCGGGACTGGAGCGGGGGGCCCGGCCGAATGGCCGGGCGGACGATTCATCGTCTTCCGGCGGACGAGCGTTGCCGGCCAGACGGCCGACATGCTCGGTGGCGATCACGAGCAGCTCGATCGCCTTGAACGCGCCGCGCTCGGGCTTGCCGCGCAGCGGCCAGCCGACCGTCCCGGCGAGCGCCCGCCCGGCTCGCCGACCGCTGCCCGCGTTGGCGTGGAAGCCCGGGTGGCGGGCCTCCAGCCAGCGCGTGCCGGCGGCGGTGCGCGCCGCCTGGCGCAGGAGCGCGCGGACGGTCGCGCGGTGCTCATGGGCGACGATCGCCCGCGGCCGGTGCTCGATCGCCCAGCCGGCGTCCTGCAGGCGCCAGCAGAGGTCCGCGTCGCCGCCGGAGCGGATGCCCTCAGCGAAGCCGGCGACCGCGTCGAACGCATCGTGGCGCACGAGCAGGTTCGCGGTCACGCCCATCGGCTTGTACGGGTGCGCGAGGAACAGCTCGCTGGACAGCAGGCGGCGGTCGGCGGCGTAGCGCTGCGCGAGCGTGGGCGGGTGGGATCCGGTCCTCGCGGCGGCGATCTCTCCCGCCAGCGCTCCGACGCGCTCCCCTGGCGCCGGGTCGAAGTAGGCGTCGAGCAGGTCCGGTTGCGGCCGGCAGTCGGCGTCGGTGAACAGCAGCCAGTCGTTCCCGGCGCGCGCGGCCGCCTCGTTGCGGGCGCTGTACGGCTGGCGGATCAGCGCGGTGCGAAAGCCCTCGTCAAAGCTCGCCGCCAGGACGCCGCGCTCGGTGTTGTCGGCCACGAGCAGCTCGTCGCCGGCACGCAGCTCGAGCGCGCGCAGCGCCCGCATCGTGGCCGAAGCGGCGGCCTCGTCGCCGTGGAATGGCACGATGACGCTGACGGGGGGCCGGTGCACGCGCCGGACACTAGACACGATGCTTCCGAACCTGCTCATCATCGGGGCCCAGAAGTGCGGCACGACCAGCCTGCACGCCTACCTCGACCTGCACCCTGACGTGCACATGGCGGCCGAGAAGGAGCTCGACTTCTTCCTCGCGGACCGCGCCTGGGGCAACGGGGCCGACTGGTACGCGGCGCGTTTTCGCGACGACGCCGCGGTGCGCGGCGAGGCCTCGCCGAACTACACGGCCTGGCCGGTGTGGGACGGCGTCCCCGAGCGGGCGGCGGCGCTGGTCCCCGGCGCGCACCTCGTCTACCTGGTGCGCGACCCGATCGAGCGCATCGAGTCCCACTACCTGCAGCGCCGCCTCCAGGACGGCGAGCGCGGCGACATCGAGTCGGTGATCGGCGACGTCGCCGACCGGCGGAACCTCTTCGTCGCGCGCAGCCGCTACGCGACCCAGCTGGAGCGCTGGCTGGCGCATTACCCGCAGGCCAGGGTGCTCGTGCTCTCGGCGGAGGAGCTGCGCGACCACCGCCGCGACACCGTGCGCGCCGTGCTGGAGCACGTGGGGCTGGAGGATCGCATCGACCCGGTCGCGCTCGAAGCCGAGCATCACCGCTCGGGCGACAAGGCCGAGCTGGCGCACGGCGCGGCGCGGCTGCGCGGATCTGCGGTCGGCCGCGTCATCGAGATCGTCCCGCCGCGTGTGCGCGCGCCCGTGACGCAGCGGCTGCGCGCGGCGCTCAGCCACCCGGTCGATCGGCAGGCGCTGCCCGCGGCGCTGCGCGAACGCCTGACGGAGCTGCTCGCCCCCGAGGCCGAGCGGCTGCGCTTGCTGACCGGCCGGCGCTTCGAGGGGTGGTCGATCTGAAGGTCGTCGTCCTGTGCCTTGATGCGGTCGGGCCGCGGATGGCCGGCATCGCGATCCGCTCCGTCGAGATCGCGCGCCAGCTCCTCCCCCACGCCGACGTCGTCCTTGCGGCGGCGCGCACCAGCGGCGATGTCGACCTCGATGTTCCGGTCGTCACCTACGACCGCCATGACGGCCGCAGCCTGCGCCCGCACCTGGCGGGCGCGGATGCGATCGTGTGCCAGCCGCAGTGGCCGCTCGTGATGCGCGAGCTGCGCGCGTCGGGCGCGCGCATCGTGTTCGACCTCAGCTGCCCGGAGATCATCGAGACCCTCACGTTCCGCGCCGGAAGCGAGCCGGGCGCGGCGGCGGCTGATCACGGCAATGACCACCGACCGGCTCGTCGAGGCATTGCGGATCGGTCATCACTTCGTGGCGTCGACCGATCGGCAGCTCGACCTGTGGCTCGGCGTCGCCGCCGGCGAGCGGTTGCTCACACCGGACGCCTTCGACCGCGACCCGACGATGCGCTCGCGATTCGCGCTCGCGCCCCATGGCGTCCCCGAGCGGCTGCCACGGCGATCGGGCGGCCCGGGCCTGCACGGGACGCTGCGCCTGGACCCCAGCACACCGGTCGTGCTCTGGACGAGCGCGATCTGGTCGTGGCTCGATGCCGAGACGCCGATCCGCGCGGCGGCGGCGCTGCGGGAGCGCATGCCCGATGTCCGGCTGGTCTTCCTCGGCGCCGACCCGGAGCGGGTCGCGGGCGCGTCGGCGCACGCGCGGGCCAAGGCCCTCGCGAGCGAACTCGGGCTGCTCGGCGACGCCGTGCTCTTCCACGAGCAGTGGCTCACCTATGACGAGCGCACCGACTGGCTGCTCGACGCAGCCTGTGCGGTCTCCTGCCACCCGCGCCACCTCGAGGCGCGCTTCGCGTTTCGCACGCGCTATCTCGACTGCCTGTGGGCGCGACTGCCGCTCGTCGTCACCGAGGGCGACGTTCTCGCCGACCGCATCGCCGCGCAAGAGCTTGGCAAGACCGTGCCGGAGCGCGACCCGGCGGCGCTGGCCGGCGCGCTCGAGCACGTCCTCACACGCGGCCGGACGGTCTACGGCGAGCGACTCGCCGCCGCGGCCGCCGACTACGCCTGGCCGCGCGCACTCGCAGATCTCGTCGCGTTCGCCACGGCGACGCGGTGACCGCCCGGTGCCGCTGGGCGACGACGCGCCGCGGCGCCCCGGTCACGCCGCCCGCGACCGCGGCTACCGCACGGTGAAGCGCGCGCTGAACGCCGCCGGCGTGCGCGACTGGCCGCGCGGCCTCGCGGGCTGACCGGCGCCCCAGCGACGGTGTTCCGGCCCGGGGGCGTCGCGATCCGGCGGTCACGCGGCGCTCATGTCGGCATTGAGCACGGGCGCCACCGCTCCTACACCCGAACCAGCGCTCAGCGGGCGCGCATCGGCGACACTTTCAGCCGTGGCAGGGGAACGCGCGAGGGCTGCGCTGGGCTGGTCTGCGGCAGCCGCCGTCGTCGTCGCGTGGGGCGCGTTCCTCGTGGCGAACGTCGACGCCCAGGCGATCGTGCTCGGGGTGCCCGCGGCGCTCGTGATCGGGCTCGTGTTGCTGCGCCGACCGCTCCCGCACCAGCTGATCTGGGCGGCGGGCGGCATCGTCGCCCTGTCGCTTGCGCTCTCGCTCGCGCAACGCGTCGTCCCCCAGCCGCTGCTCGTGCTCGCCGTGCCGGCCGGCGTGGCGGCCGGGATCGCATGCCGCCGGCGCCCGGAGATCGCGATCCTCGCGCTGTTCTTCGTCGCCTCGGCGTTCGGGGTGATCGACGCGTTCACGCCGATCCCGCCGTCGAAGCTTGCCGACCTGCTGCTCGCCGGGCTGTGGCTGGGCGTCATGTGGCGCTGGATCGCCGGCGGCGAGCGCTTCGAGCTGCGCCTCCTTCCCGGCGTCGTGCTGCTGCTCGCGTTCGTCGTGATCACGCTCGCGCAGGTCATGGCCGCGCCGTCGCTGAGCTTCGGCATCCACACGTTCGTGTCGACCGGCCTGTATCTGCTGACGGTCGTGCTCGTCGGGGCGAGCGACCTCGACACCGACCGCCTGGCGGCGATCGGCAAGGGCATCGTCGCGATCGCGCTCCTGGTGGTCGCCTACGCCATCCTGCGCGACGTCATCGGCCCCGCCGCGAAGGAGCGCGCGATCGCGGCCCAGCAGCCGTTCAACTTCAAGGACGGCAAGCTGCTGCTCTTCGGCTCGTTCGCGAGCCGCCACCAGCTCGGCCTCTGGTGCGCGCTCGTGGTGCCGTTCTGCGGCGGCATGGCCGCGGTGCTGCGGGGCCGCTGGCGGCTCGCGGCGCTCGCCGTGATCCCCCTGTGCGCGGTGGCGTTCATCGACTCGGAGTCGCGCGCCGCGCTCGTCGCCGCGATCGTCGGGCTCGCCGTCGTGCTGGCGCTGCACTCGATGGGCCGCGCGTTCCCGGGCCCGCGGCTGGGCGCGGTGCTCGCGGCGGTCGTGGTGCTCGCGGGTGGCGGCGGTGCGGCGATCGCGCTCTCGGGTGGCAGCGCCAACGCGACGACGCAGAAGTTCACGGTCGTCCTGCACCCCAACGACGACGCGGCCTACCGCGCCCGGCAGGCGAAGTGGGACGAGGCGCTGCGCGAGATCCGCAAGCAGCCGATGGGCCACGGGCTCGGGACGGCGAACCAGCTCCAGCAGGAGCGGGGGCGCTTCGTGAGCATCGGCTCGTTCAGCATCGACAACTCCTACCTGCGCGTCGGCTACGAGCAGGGCATCGTGCCGGCGCTGCTGTACATCGCGGGACTCTTGGCGCTGGCGCTGGCGCTGATTCGCCGCGCGGTGCTCACGCCCGACCCGGCTCGAGCGGGGCCTGCGCTGGCCGCCGCCGGAGCGATGGTCGCCTACATCGTCGTGCTCTATCCGAGCAACGCGTTCGACGGTTACACGGCGCTCGCCGCGTGGCTGCTGGCCGGTGTCGGGATCGCCCCGTTCGTCGCCGAGCGCAGGGCAACGGCCGGCCTGGAGAACCGCTCGCTCGCGCGGCGCTCCGGCAGCCGCGGCGCGGTGCGTCGCTCCGGCGGGCCGATCGCGCCCGGCCTCGGGTCCAGCAGATAGCGCGGGTGCTCCGTGAAGAACCGCTGCGCCGAGCGGATGTGGTGGCGCGTGGCCCATGCGGTCAGCGGGCGCCGGCTGGCGGCCCCGAACGCGTGGATCGCGCGGACGGTCGGGTCGAAGCGGACCGACCAGCCCGCGGCGCGCAGCCGGTGGCAGTAGTCCACGTCGTCGAAGTACAGGAAGTAGCGCTCGTCGAAGCCGCCCAGCCGCTCCCACGCCGAGCGGCGCGCGAGCCAGAACGCGCCCACCGTCCACTCGACGTCCCCGCCGCGCCGGACCCAGCCGCGCTCGTCGCCGATCCAGCGCCGGAACATCAGGTTCAGCGGCGTCGGCGTGCGGCGCGCCGAGTCCTGCAGGCGGCCGTCGAGGAGCTCGAGCGCGGGCGCAACGAGCCCGACCTGGCTGTGCATGAAGTGATGGGCGAGCCGCGGGACGGTGTCGGCCGACAGGAAGCGGATGTCCGCGTTGAGCACGGCGAAGAACTCGCCCCGTGCATGGCGGGCCCCCGCGTTGATGGCCGCGCCGTAGCCGCCGCGCTCCTTGGTGACGACCACGCAGCCCGCGTCGCGGGCGACCTCGGGCGAGCCGTCGTCGCTGCTGTTGTCGACGACGATGATGCGGTCGAACGAGCTCATCAGCAGCCCATCGGACAGGAAGCGCTCGAGGTCTGCGCGATCGTTGGTGGTGACGGTCACGGCGTCCACGCGAGCGGCAATATGACAATCCCGCTCGCGCTATGCGCCGGTTCCTAGGCGCGTCTCCAACCCCGGGCATACGCGGCCATCAGCACAGCTCCCCACGCCCGCTCGCGGACCTGCCCGCGCACGCCGGCGGCAAGCATCAGGCGCGCTCCGATCGCCGCCGGGCCATACAGCGGTCCCTCGACGCCGGGCGCGGTGACCTGCGCCGGAGCGTCATCGGGATACATCTCTCGCAGCCGCCGCGCAGCCGCACCCGTGACCTTCATGCGCCGGCGAAAACTGCGCAGCGTCTGCGCGTGGTGGTGGCGGACCAGCAGATCGGGCCGGTAGTCGAGCTCGAATCCCTGGCGCCGTAGGCGGACGCCCAGCTCCGTGTCCTCCATGAGATACGGAAAGTGCTCGGCGTCGAACCCGCCCAGCGCGCGCAGCGTCTCGGTCTTCAGCGACACGTGCGACGAGTACAGGTACGCCGCTGGATCGACCGGACCGGCCGCGATGTGGTCGAACGAGAATTGGAAGCCCGCGGTCTCCAGCCAGTGCATGAACGGGGTGACCGGCTCGGCCCAGCGAACCTGACCGAGCACCCCATAGTCCGGCTCCGGCCGCGCCCGGTGCGCCGCGAGGTGCCCCGCGACGAGCCCGTCCCCTTCCGGGACCATGTCGTCGCCGAACAGCAGGACGACCGGCGCGCGAACGAGCGAGAGCCCCAGGTTGCGGGCAAACGACGCGCCCTTTCTCGCCTCTCGCGTCCCCATGAGATCCATCCGCTTGCCGCCGCGCGCCTCGAGCGCCTCGTAGGTGCCGTCCGCCGAGCCGTTGTCCACAACGACGACCTCGACCCGCGCGCCATCGAGCCGCTGCTGGTCCAGCGCGTCGAGCGTCGCGAGCACGCGTTCGCGGCGGTTGCGCGTCGGGATGAGAATCGAGAGGTCCATCGGTGTGGGCGCGTCCGTGGCGGGCACGGTAGCGATTGACCGGCGGTCAGGCGGCCGACGGCACCCGGCGCCCGAGCCTGCGGCGCAGCGCGGCGCTCGCAGGCAGCGGGACCCGCGGGACGAGCGCGAACCCCTCGTGCGGCGCGGGCGGCCGGCGACGCACGCGCCCGGCGCCGCTCTTCACGCGGCCGCGGACGGCTCCTGCGTTGCGGTCGATTGCGACCTGGCCGCCATACACGACGGCATCGATGAGGTGGCCGCGCAGGCGCTCCGAGGCGCTGAGGTCGCGGCGGTACTTCCACACGATGTAGCCGCGGCTGTGGCCCATGCGCTCGTTCTTGCGGGCCGAGCCCGAGCCCCAGTAGGCGCTGTGCTCGTGCCAGGCGAACGTGTCCGGAGCAACCACGCAGCGGGCACCGGTCATCCGCAGGCGGATCCCGAGCTCGACGTCCTCGAGGTAGGCGAACATCGCCTCGTCGAAGCCGCCGACCGCGAGCAGCGCGTCGCGGCGGTACGCGCCCGCGCCCGCGCACGGCGCCAGCGGCGAGAGGTTCGCGATCGCCTCGGGCTCGTACGGGTGCCCGTGCAGCAGATCGAACGCGACGAGCGAGCGGTCGACCTCGATGCCCGCCGAGTCGACGGTCCCGTCGGGCTTGCGCAGCGTCGCTGCGACCATGTCGGCGCCGGAGCCCTCCCATGCGCGCTGCAGCGCCTCGACGAAGTTCGGCTCGGGCACGGTGTCGTTGTTCAGCAGCACCAGCCACTGCGCGGACGACGTCCGGATCCCATGGTTGTTGGCGCGGCTGAAGCCGACGTTGCGCTCCAGGCGCTCGTAGCGGACCTCGGGAAACGCCTTCGGGATGACGTCCGGCGATTCGTCGGTCGACGCGTCGTCGACGATGCAGACGCCACAGGGCGCGGTCTGCGCCCGCAGCGCCGTCAGCAGGCGTGTGAGGGACGGAACGTTGTTGCGGTGCGCAACAACGACCTCAATGCCCGGCCGAGGCATATGCGTACGAGTAGTAGCCGTAATCGAGCTCGTGGCCGGGCTTGACGCCGGTCACGACGACGCCGATCGGGCGGTCGGGGAAGTGCTCGAGCGCTTGGCGCGCCGCGCGGGCCTGCTCGCGCGTGGTCTGGTCGGCGCGCACGCACAGCACGACGCCGTCGACGCGCGGCACGATCTGCAGCGCGTCGCCGACCGACAGCAGCGGCGTCGAGTCCAGGACGACGACGTCGTAGGCGTCGCGCACCTGCTCCAGGAACGCGCCGAAGCGCTTCGAGGCCAGCAGCTCGGCCGGGCGCGGCGTGGGCGAGCCGGCGGTGATCGCGACCAGCGTCGGCGCCGGCCCGTCGGGGCTCTCGGCCAGTGGGATCTTCTGGACGACCTCCGTCGGTGTCGCCTGGCCGATCAGGTAGTCCGACAACCCGGGGCCCTGCTCGGCTCCGAGTCGCTTGGCCATCGTCGGACGGCGCAGGTCGCACTCCACGATCAGCGTGCGCTTGCCCGCGAGCACGTACGCGCTGGCCAGCGACGTGGCGACGGTCGACTTGCCCTCGGCGGGCAAAGGGCTCGTCACGAGCACGGTCCTCACCGGCGAGTCGACGTCGAGGAAGTCGAGGTTCGTGCGCAGGACGCGGAAGCCCTCGAGGTCGGCCTCGGTCAGCCGCTTGCGCCCGTTCTCGGTGACGAGCGTCCGCGCCAGCACGTCGCGGCGGATGTGCCCCAGCAGCGGCATCTTCAGCTCGTCGCGGATCTCGCTGGCCGAGCGCAGGCGGCGGTCGAGCGCGTCGCGCAGGAACGCGGCGAGCACGCCGAGCGTCAGGCCCAGGATGAGGCCGAGCAGCGTGTCGCGCACCGGTCGCGGCGACACCGGAGCGGCGGCCTCCACGGCGGTGCCGGTGACGCGCGAGGGCGAGACGAAGCGCGACAGCGTGTCGAGCTTCACCAGCTGCGCCTGGTACTGGATCTGCGTCAGCTTGTCCGTGCGCGAGCTCCCGAGCCGCTTCAGCGAGGCCTTCAGCAGCCGGCGTGCCGTGCGGTAGCGCCGGCGGGCCTGGTCGATCGAGATCCGCCGCGACTCCTCCGCGGCCGCGTTGGCCAGCTCGGCCGCGAACTTGGCGTTGCCCCAGCGCGCCTGGATGATCACGAGGTTGGTGCGTGCCTCCGTGCGGATCGTGAGCGCGCTGCGCAGCCGCCCGATCGGCTCCTTGGACTTCAGCTTGGAGCGCACGCGGGCGAGCGTCGCCGGCTGGCCGATCTGCTGCGCGTTGGTGGCAGCGCGCGCGTCGGGAGTCGCCTCCGCGGGCAGCGTCGCCCCGAGGAACCCCGTGTCGACGTTCGTATCGAGGAACTGGACCGAGGCCTCGGACTCGTACACGGGGTCCTGGCGCTCGGCGAGGAACAGCGCAGCGCCCGCGACGAGCGCCGCCATGACGATGATCAGAAGTCGCTGCTCCCGCAGGACGCGCAGGTAATCCCGCAGCGTCGCGTACCGAGGTGCTTCGCCCATGTGGTGTTGACCGTCCCCTTCCCCTGGGCCCCTTGCCGACGGCGAAGGTATCAACCCTCGCCCAGCGCCACGCCAGTCGGATTGCGCCGCCGGCGGACCGTCCCGACGGGGTACAGCGTGGCCGCCAGGACGAGGACGCAGCCCGTCAGCGCGGGCATCTGCCAGTCCCAGTCCACGGCGGAGTGCGCCACCCACACCGCGCACGCCGCGCCGACCGCGGCGGCGTGAGCTCGCGGCAGCGCCGCGCGCCGGATCCGGGAGCGCACGGCGGCCCAGCCGAGCGTCACGAGGAACGCCAGCAGCAGCAGCCCGCCGACCGCGCCCAGCTCTCCGAGCGTCTCGAGCTCCAGCGAGTGCGCGTCGCGCACCGTCTCGTAGACCCGCCGGTCCTTCATCCAGCGCACCGTGAAGCCACCGGCGCCGTCGCCGCGCAGCGGATGCGCCTCGAACCCGTCGAACGCCACGCGGTACAGGTCCGAGCGCGTGCCCCTCGCCGACGTCAGGCGGGCGCGCCCCGACTCGACGCCCGTCGTCGGGCGCAGGAAGTCCTGCCACTGGCGCGAGACGAAGCTGCCGGCCGACCGCAGGCCGCGATCCGCGCGCCCCTCGACGGCGTCTGCCTTCATGACGTAGCCCACGAGCGCGATCGCCACGGCCAGCGCTCCGAGCGCGATCAGCAGCGGCCGGAACACCCTGCGCAGCGCCTGCATCATCAGCGGCGACGCACGCCCCGCGGCGATCACGGCGATCACCGCGCCGGTGGCAGCGGTCAGCAGCGCGAGCTGACCGAGGTAGCCCTCGCCGTCGCGCGCCGCGAGGATCGCGAGCGTCGCGGCGCCTCCCGCGACGCCGCCCGTGAGCAGCAGGGAGCCGCGATGCGCTCCGAGCGCGACGAGCACCACGACGCCCACCATCAACGCCAGCCACGTCCCGCGGCTGAGGCTGAGGTAGACCGCGACGGCCAGCGGCACGACCGCGGCGCCGCACAGCGCCCGCACCGGCACCGCAGCGCGCGGGTCCGAGCCCAGGCCCGCCGCGAGCACGACGCCGACGGCGGCGAGCGCGCCGTAGGCGTTCCAGTAGGTCAGCGGGTAGCCGAGCCGGTCGCCCGAGTCGCCGTGCAGCAACCCGGCGCCGGCGATGACGACGATCACCGCGAGGACGACCCGCCCCAGCAGGGCGGCGTGACGGCCCGAGCCCGCGGCGAGCAGGCCCAGGCCGAACAGCGCGACGTAGAGCAGGTCGCGCTGCAGGTCGGCCAGCGCCGTGTCCGGCGCCGGCGACCACGCCGCCGACAGCCCGGTCCACGCCGCGAGCAGCGCGAGCGTCCCGAGCCCGGCCAGCGCGTGCGTCGACAGCGCGTAGCGCGGCAGGTGCACCGCGAGCAGCACGCCGAGCACCGCCAGTGCGATCGCCCCGCCCTCGAGGTACGCCGTCGGGAAGTAGCCGCCCGCGTCGAACGCGAGCCCCCCGACGACCCCGAGCGCGGCGGCGGCCGCGGCGACAGATACCGCCGCTGGTCCCCTACCGGCGCCGACCTGCATCGCGGCCACGATACTCGGGGACATGTCGCGGGCACGCAGGTTCGTCCCGGCAGCGCTGTGCCTCCTGATCGCAGGGTGGCTGCTGGTCGCGCGGGATGCAGAGAAGCATGTGCGCCGTGCCGCGCAGCTCGGCGCTGCGGGCGACTTCCGGGCCGCTGCGGCGGAGGCGGCGCGGGTTCAACGGCGTCCCGCCGCCGCGGAGGCCGCGGTGCTTCGCGGGCGTGCGCTGGCGGGCGCGCGAGACTTCCCGGCCTCGGCCTCGGCGTACGCGCGCGCCGCCCGGCTCGAGCCCCGCGACTGGGCGCTGCGGCGCGAGTACGCGCGCGTTCTGCTCGCGCTGGGACGACGCGCCGACGCCCGCGGCCAGATGGCGGCATCGCTGGCGCTCAATCCGCGCCAATCGCTGCCCGCAGGATTCGTCGCCCGCTGACGTTCCGGTTCACGGTTCAATTTGGACATCCAGGCGGTCCTTTGCCAGGCTCCTGGACGCCCGTTCAACGGCAGGGGTGGGGGAATGAGTGACGTCACCGTCGCGCCGGGCGCGACGCGGGAGAAGCATTCGCTCGAGGAACGCACAGCGGTCACGCCGCTGCGGCCGGCGGCGCGCGTTCATGTACCCGAGCCGATGCCGACCTTCGAGCCCGATGCGGGCTCGGTCCTCCATGCCGCCAACGTCGAGACGCCGCGCCGCGACTCGATGCGCCGGCGCGCGCTCGCCGCGGCCGACGTGCTCGCGCTGCTCGGCGCCTACGGCGTGCTGTGGCTGCTGGCGCCGCCGCCCAACTCCGCCACACACGACCTCGTGCTGCTCGTCGCGCTGCCGCTGTGGGTCGTGCTGAACAAGTCGCTGCGGCTGTACGACCGCGACGCCAACGTCGTCCACCAATCGACGCTCAACGAGCTGCCCAAGCTCTTCCATTCGCTGTCGCTCGGCGCGTCGCTGGCGTTCCTGCTCGGGCCGCTCGTCCCCGGCGTCACGATCCACCGCACGCAGGTGATCGTGTGGTGGCTCGCCGCGCTCGTCCTGACGCCGGCGCTGCGCTTCGCCGCGCGTGAGCTCGTGCGCCGCCGCACGACCCCGGAACGCCTGCTGCTCGTCGGGACGGGCCAGGTCGCGGCGCTGGTGGCGCGCAAGATCGACAGCCATCCGGAGTACGGCAGCGAACTGGCCGGCTACGTGCACGCCGACGGCGATCGCCTCCACGCCGAAGCCATGGGCGACCTTCCCTGTCTTGGCGCGCTATCGGACTTCGAACGCGTGTGCCGCGAGGCCGACGTCGAGCGCGTCATCGTCGCGTTCTCCAGCGCCCAGCACGAACGGCTCCTGGACGTCATCCGGATCTCCAAGCGTCTGCGCGTGAAGATCAGCGTGGTCCCGCGCCTGTTCGAGGTGATCGGATCCGGGGTGGAGATCGACCAGGTCGAGGGCATGACGCTCCTGGGCATCCGCGGCCTGACGCGGACCACCTCGACGCTGGCGCTCAAGCGCGGGATGGACATCGTCGGAGCGTCGCTGGGGTTGCTGGTCCTCTCCCCCCTCCTCGCGGTCATCGCGCTGGCGATCAAGCTCACGTCGCCGGGCCCGGTGCTCTTCCGCCAGCCACGCGTCGGACGCGCCAACGAGGTCTTCCGCATGTGGAAGTTCCGCACGATGGTGCAGGGCGCCCACCGCATGCAGGCCGAGCTCGCCCATCTCAACGAGATGGAGGGCGGCGCGATGTTCAAGATCACCGACGACCCACGGATCACGCCCGCCGGGCGGATCCTGCGCCGTGCGAGTCTCGACGAGCTGCCGCAGCTGTGGAACGTGCTGCGCGGCGAGATGAGCCTCGTCGGGCCGCGGCCGCTCGTTCCGGCCGAGAACGATCACGTCATCGGCTGGCATCGCACGCGGCTGGACCTGACGCCCGGCCTGACGGGCCCGTGGCAGGTCATGGGACGCAACGCGATCCCCTTCCAGGAGATGGTGAAGCTCGACTACCTCTACGTGACCGACTGGTCGCTGTGGAGCGACATCAAGCTCCTCGTGCGGACGCTGCCGGTCGTGGTGGGGCGCCGTGGCGCTTAGGCGCCGCGCGCGGGCGGCGGTGCTGGCACCACCGGCGCCCTCGCCGGCGCCACCGGCAGATGACGCCTGGGCCGCCGAGCCCGGGTTGGCACCCGTCGCGCTCGAGGAGCGGCCGGGCGACGAGCCGGGCGTCTGGGTCGCCGCGGCGGAGCCGATCGACGTCACCGACGCGACGATCGACATGCCGGCACTGGCGGCGATGCCGCGCCGGCGCGCGGCACGGGCCGGTCGCGCGGCACTCACGCTCGCGCTCGCCCTCGGCTGCGCGGTCGCCGCGGTCGCGGCGTCCGGGGTCCTGCGGTCCAAGCCCGAGACGAGCCCGCCACCCACCGTCGGCGAATCGTCGGTCGTCGCCGCCTCGCGCCCGCACCGTGCCAAGCCGGCGCACCACAGGCGGGTGGTCCATCGCCATCGCCGCAGGCACCACGCCGCCCGCCACCAGACCGCCGTCGCTGCGCGCCGGCTCGTGGCCGCCGCGCCGGCGCACACCGCTCCCGCAGCGCCGGCGGCCCCGGTGCGCGCCCCCGTCCACCACGTCAGCAGCCCGGCGCCGGCGCCCAAGCCTGCTCCCAAGCCCGTCGCGTCCACGCCCGCCACCGCCGCACCGCAACCGTCCGCCAGCGCGCCGTCCGGCGAGCCCGGCCGCCAGCCACCGCCGCCCTCGCCGTGAGCGCGCTCAGGACGATCATCGCGGCCGGCGCGCTCGCGCTGGCACTCGCGCCGACCGCGGGCGCGACGAGCCTGCCCGACCGGACGTTCCGCGTCTCGACCGCGCCGGACCTCGGCGAGCTGGCAGGGGACAGCGGCGACACGTCGCTGTCCGCCGACGGCCAGACGGTCGGGTTCGCGTCGACGGCCAGCGGTTTCGTGGCGGGCGATGCGAACGGCGCGGTCCGCGACGTCTTCACGTTCAACGTCACCACCGGCGAACGGCGGCTGATCTCCTCGGCGCCCGGCGGCGCGAACGGCCCGTCGCGTGCTCCCGTGCTCTCGGCCGACGGCACCCGCGTCGCGTTCATCTCGTCGGCGTCGAACCTCGCCGCGGGCGACGGCAACGGCGTCGCTGACATCTTCCTGACCGATCGCGAGGGCACCGTCACGCGCGTGAGCGTCGCCGTCGACGGTGGCGACCCCGATGGGCCGTCGTCGAATCCAGACCTCTCGGCGGACGGGCGCTTCGTCGTGTTCGAGTCGGCGGCGACGAACCTCGTCGCGGGCGACAGCAACGGCGTGCCCGACGTCTTCGTGCGCGACCTGCAGACCGGGACGACGGCGCTCGTCAGCACGGCGCGCGGCGGCGGCGCGGCCGACGGCCCCTCGGGCGCGCCGGCGATCAGCGCCAGCGGCGCGTTCGTGAGCTTCGCCTCGAAGGCGACGAACCTCGTCGCGGGCGACAGCAACGGCGCCGGCGACGTGTTCGTGCGCGACCTCGTGCTCGCGAGGACCGCGCGCGTCAGCGTCGACAGCCACGGGCGCCAGCAGGACCGCGCGGTCGCCGACCCGTTCGCGCAGATCTCCGACGTCTCGCGCGACGGGCGCTACGTCGTGTTCGACTCCGACGCCACGAACCTGGTGCGCGCCGACGCCAACCAGCACACCGACGTCTTCCTGCGCGACCGCCGCCGGCATACGACGGCGCTCGTCAGCGCCAGCTCGCTGAACGTCCAGGGCAACAACGACTCGTTCTCGCCGCTGATCTCCGCGGATGGCAGGATCGTCGCCTTCCAGTCGCTGGCGACGAACATGGCGCCGGGCGACGGCCCGCGCGAGGACGTGTTCGTGCGCGACCTGCGCCAGCGGGCCACATCGGTCGTCGGCGTGGCGGACGACGGCAGCGCGCGCGCGGCGGAGCTCGTGCCACAGCTTCTGCAACGCCCGGCGCTGAGCGCCGACGGGCGGATCGCCGCGTTCAGCTCCACCGCCCCGAACCTCGTCGCCGGCGACGCCAACGGCCGCGAGGACGTGTTCCTGCGGCTGCTCGACGCGCCGCAGACGGATCTCGTCCACCGCCAGCCGGGCCGGCGCCCGGTCGTCGAGCTGAAGGCCGACGACCCGGCGGCCACGCACTTCGTGTGCCAGCTCGACCGCGGTGCTCTGTTCGCCTGCGGCCCCGGCCGCACGCGGCTGCCGGCCGGCCACCGCGTCCTGCGCGTGCGCGCGGGCGGGCCCGGAATGCTCTACGACCCGCAGGCGCTCGTCGTCGCGCTCGTGAGCGAGCATCGCCCGCCGCAAGTGGCCATCGGCGGGCTCGGCCGCGGGCCGCTGCGGACGATCCACGGGACCGCCTCCGACCGCTCGGGCGTCGCACGGGTGATGGTCGCCGTGACCTACTTCCACGGCCATGGCTGCCTGACGCTCGCCGGGCCGCAGGTTCAGGCACGCGCGCTGCCCGGTCCACGTCTTCCAGCGCGCGACGGGGACGCGGCACTGGTCGCTGCGCCTGCCCAGGGCGATCCGCGGGCCGGTGGTCGTCTACGCCCGCGCGATCGACGCTGCGGGCAACCACAGCCGCGTGCGGCTGCGCAAGGCGATCATTCGCTAGCGGTGGTCGCTCAAGGGGCTTGCCGCCTGGTTGTGGGCCCCGAGCGTCGTAACTATTACGACGTTGGGGGCCCACACGAGCGAAGGCGCTGAGCGCCACCGACACGCACCGCCCGCAAAGCACCAGTCCCCCGCGCACGCTGCTCGGGACCTACAGCCAGCGGTTGTCCTAGGCTGCCTGCGATGCAGGTGCCAGAACAGGCCGGGGCGGTCACCCCGGACGGCGTGCGGACCGGCGACCCCGTCGCGCTCGCAGCGCTGTGCGAGCGGCGCGGAGCAGCCGTGCTGGCGTACTGCCGCGAGGTCTGCACGCCCGACGACGCACCCCTGGCGGCAGCCGAGGCTCTCGCCCGGTGCCGAACGCCGCCGTGTGGGCCTGCGGGGACGCCGCCGACCTCGATCCCGAGCGGCTGCGCTGCAGCGCCACGCGCCACGCCGCAGCGTCGCGGGCGCGCGGGTCCCGCCAGAGGCCGGCGCCACGCGCCGGATCCTCGGCCGGGCGCACACCGACGCGTGTGCGCGGATGCCCGGGCTGATCGTGGCCCGTGCGGAGAACCTGCTCGGCAGCGCCGACCTCGACCGCCTCTCGCGCCACCTCGACCGCTGCTCGTCGTGCCGTGCCACCGAGGCCGCGTTCCGGCGCGCCGAGCGCAACTACGTGGCGACCGCCCACGCGCCGCTCGACGACGCGACGTCCGCGCTCTTCCTTGCCGCGCTCGTCGACGCCGCGCCCGTGGAGGCGGCGCCGATGGAGACCGCGACGCCGGACGAGCCGGAGCCGGAGCCGGAGCCTGCGCCGGAGCTCGAGCCCGTGGCCGAGGAGCTCCCCGCCGCCGCGATCGAGCCCGAGCCGGTCGTGGACGCCGAGCATGTCGCGGAGGAGTTCGACCACGCCGACGACGACGGCTGGACGGGCGAGGAGGAGCCGGTCGGCGGCCCCTACGAGCACCACATGATCGAGCCCGGTCCGGCGACCTGGAACGCGACCGAGGACCCGCCGCGCCGCCGGCGCCGGCTGCGCGTGATCATTCCGGTCGCGGTCCTCGCGGCGGGAGCCGCCGCGGCGATGGGCGTCGCCGGCGTCTTCGACGGAAACGACGACTCCTCGACGGTCGACACGCGGACGGTGCAGAGCACGTCCGTCGCGCCGGCCACAGCGACGAGCACCGCCAAGCGCCCGCGCCAGCGCCATCCCTCAACCGTCACGGCGACCCCGTAGCGCTATCGTCGGGCCATGGCGACGGGCGCGATCGACGACGACATCCTCGCCGTCGGCCGTGACGTGGCGGCGCGGTTTCCGTCAGCCGCGCGCAGGCCGCTCAAGGCGCTCGACGACAAGGCGATGGACCTCGCCTCCCAAGACGAGCAGCTGCGCGCCGCACTGTTCCGGTTCGTCGACGTCGTGCCGGCCTGCCGCAGCCTCGACGATCTCGCGCGCCACCTGACCGGCTTCCTCGACGAGGTCGACGACCGGCCGCCGCCGATGGAGGTCGCCATGCGCATGTCGGGGACGAAGGCGGGCCGCGCGGCGCTCGGCGCCGCGTCGGCGGCCGGCGTGCGGCACATGGCGCACCGCTTCATCGTCGGCGAGACGCCGAAGGAGGCCACGAAGGTCCTCCAGGAACTCTGGCGCACGGGCGCGGCGTCGTCGGTCGACCTGCTCGGCGAGGCGACCGTGACGACGGCGGAGGCAGACCGCTACGCGCAGCGCTGCGCGCAGGCGCTCGACGAGCTCGCCGGCGTGTACGAGGGCCTGCCCGAGCGCAGGCAGCTCGAGCACGACAGCGCGGGCAAGCTGCCCCGGGCGAACCTGTCGGTCAAGGTCAGCGCCCTCACGCCGCTGCTGCGCCCCGATGCGCCGGAGATCGGCAAGCGCGACGCCGCACCGCGTCTGCGCGAGCTGTTGCGCCGCGCGCAGCAGCGCGGCGCGCACCTGCACATCGACATGGAGTCCTTCGACTCGCGCGAGGCGATCACCGACCTGGTGCTCGAGCTGCTCTCCGAGGACGAGTTCCGCGACGGTCCCTCCGCGGGCCTTGTGCTGCAGGCCTACCTGCGCGACAGCCCGGCGCTGTGCGACCGCATCACCGCGTGGGCCGCGGACGCCGGCCGCGGCTCGCCGCTGACGGTCCGCCTCGTCAAGGGCGCCTACTGGGACCACGAGATCGTCGAGGCACGCCAGCACGGTTGGGACGCGCCCGTCTTCGAGGTCAAGGCGGACTCCGACCGCAACTTCGAGGACCTCACCGTCCGCCTGCTGGAGGCAGCGGTGGGTGGGCACGGGATCCGCCCGGCGATCGCGAGCCACAACCTGCGCTCGATCGCCCATGCGGTCGCGCAGAACCGCCGCCTCGGCGCGCCCGACGAGGACCTCGAGCTCCAGGTGCTGCGCGGCCTCGGCGACGACCTGCAGCACGCGCTGGCAGCGCTCGGCCTGCGCGTCCGCACGTACTGCCCGGTCGGCGATCTCGTCGCCGGCATGGCCTACCTCGTCCGGCGGCTGCTCGAGAACACGAGCAACGAGTCCTTCCTCCAGGAGCAGGCGCGCGGCGTCCCGCTCGAGGCCCTGCTCGCCGCGCCGTGAAGGAGTTCGTCAACGAGCCGCTGCTGGAGCTGCGCCGCGCGCCCGAGCGCGAGGTGCTGCTCGAGGGCCTGCGCACGCTCGACCCGGACCTGGCGCTGCGCGTGCCGGTGTGGATCGGCTCCGAGCGCCGTGACGGCGACGCAATCGTCTCGACCGATCCCGGCAACCCCGAGCGCGTCGTCGCGCTCGCGGCGGCCGCGACGCCCGCGGATGTCGACAGCGCCGTCGGGGGCGCCGTTCGCGCGTTCCCCGCATGGGCAGCGCGATCGGCGTCCCAGCGGGCCGAGATCCTCATACGCGCCGCGGCGTGGATGCGCGAGCGCCGCCCGCGCCTGACGGCGCTCGCGGTCCGCGAGTGCGCGAAGCCATGGGCCGAGGCCGACGCCGACGTCTGCGAGGCGATCGACTTCCTCGAGTTCTACGCCCGCGGGGCGATTGCGCTCGACAAAGGCGCGCATGTCTTCCAGGTCCCCGGCGAGCGCAACGTGATGCGCTACACGCCGCGCGGCGTCGTGGCGGTGATCTCGCCCTGGAACTTCCCCGTCGCGATCCCAACGGGCATGGTCGCCGCTGGCCTGGCGACGGGGAACACCGTCGTGCTCAAGCCCGCGGAGCAGTCGCCGGGCTGCGGGCTGATGGTCGTGACGGCGCTGCGCGAGGCCGGCGTTCCGCCGGACGCGCTGGCGCTGCTCCCCGGCGAGGGCGACGTCGGCGCCGCCCTCGTCCGTCACCGCGACGTCCAGACGATCGCCTTCACCGGCAGCGGCCCGGTGGGGCTGGACATCCTGCGCACCGCCGCCGACGTGCCGCCCGGCGGCCGCCACCTCAAGCGCGTCGTCGCCGAGATGGGCGGCAAGAACTGCGTGATCGTCGACGCAGACGCGGACCTCGACGACGCCGTGCCCTCGATCGTAACCAGCGGCTTCCTGTACGCCGGCCAGAAGTGCAGCGCCGCCGCGCGCGTGCTCGTGCACGAGGCGATCGCCGACGCGCTGATCGAGCGACTCGCCGGCGCGGTCGACGTGCTCCAGGTCGGCCAGGCCGACGCGTTCGGCACCGACGTGCCGCCCGTGATCGAACAGGCCGCGCAGGAGCGCGTCGAGCGCTACGCCCAGCTCGCGCGCGAGTCCGGACGGCTGGCCGCCGACCGCGACGGCGTCCCGTCCCCGGGCTGGTTCGTGGCGCCGCGCGTGGCCGCCGACCTGCCGGGAGACTCACCCGTCCTGCAGGAGGAGATCTTCGGCCCGCTGCTGGCCGTCGACCGCGTCCGCGACGTCGACGACGCCTGCGACCGCGTGGACCAGTTGCCCTTCGCGCTGACCGGCGGGCTGTTCGCCCGCAACCCGCACACCGTCGAGCGCGTCGTGCGCCGGACTCCGGTCGGGAACCTCTACGTCAACCGGCCGATCACGGGCGCGATGGTCGGCCGCCAGCCGTTCGGCGGCAACCGCCTGAGCGGGACCGGCACGAAGGCCGGCGGCCCGGACTACCTGCTGCATTTCGTCGAGCCGAAGGTCGTGACGGAGAACACCGTCCGTCACGGTTTGGTCATCTGAGCGCTTCGCAGGTACGATTTGCCACGAAGTGGTGCGAGGCAATGTCATCGCCGTGCTGGCGGGCTGTGCGGCCCTGATCGTCGCACCGGCCGCGAGCGCGCAGAACGGGTTCCCGGACTACCGCGAGGCGACCGCCGACCAGTACCCGGCCCAGCCACCGCCGAGCAACTCGGCCTCGGGCGGCGGCGAGGCGCAGACGGGCGGGTCCAGCGGCCAGCGCGCGGCCGGTCCCAGGCTGCGCACGGCCACAAGCGCACCCCGTCGCGTCACAGCACGGGCAAGAACACCAACGCGAACGCCGGCGGCGGCACCGGTGCCACGGCCCCGGTCGCCGTGCCCACGACACCCGTCCCGGCGACCACGGGGTCGCTGCCGTTCACCGGCAGCGATCTGTCGGGCCTCATCGTCCTCGCGCTCATCCTGATCGCGACGGGCCTGCTGCTCGCCGCGGCCTCGCGCGCTACGCGGCATCGGCGACGGCGCGCACCTGCCTGAGGAACGCCTCGTGCAGCCGGCTGTCGCCGGTGAGCTCGGGGTGGAACGACACCACGAGCATCTGCCCCTGGCGAGCGGCGACAGGGTGCCCGTCGACCTCGGCCAGGATCTCGACCTCCGGGCCGTGCTCGGCGATCCACGGTGCGCGGATGAAGACCGCGTGGAACGTGCCGATCTCGGGCAGGTCGATGTCGGCCTCGAACGAATGCACCTGACGGCCGAACGCGTTGCGCCGCGCGACCGTGTCCATCAACCCGAGGTGCTCGCGATCGAGCATGATCAGCCCCGCGCAGGTACCCAGGACCGGGGTCCCGCGCCCGACGAGCTCGCGCAACGGCTCCTCGAGCCCTTCGCGCGCGATCCCGAGCGACATCGTCGTCGACTCGCCACCCGGCATCACCAGCCCGTCGAGGCCGTTCAGGTCCGCCGGCACCCGCACCTCGCGCACGTCGGCGCCGAGCTCCCGGAGCATGCGGGCGTGGGCAGCGAAGCCGCCCTGGAGTGCGAGGACGCCGATTACCAACCGCGACCCGCGAGCAGCTGCTCGTCGGGCAGCTTGCGCGCCTCGAGCGACTCCA
>CAWCEB010000130.1:0-12764 GCA_963794105.1 uncultured Actinomycetes bacterium
GTTATGTTTATGTTAGCCTTGATTAAGTACGTATTGCTTACCCGCGCATCGAGGTCGGCGCGCCGGCAAACCTCACGCTGGTCGACCTGAGCATGGCGTGGGAGGTCGGAGAGAACGGCTACGAGTCGCGCAGCGCGAACTGCTGCTTCGCCGGGCGGACGCTGACGGGCCGCGTGGGCCTGACGGTCGCCGCCGGCGCGGTCGCCTTCCGCACGCGGGCGTTCGAGGTGGTGGCTTGACCAGCTCCGGCTACGTCCTGCTCGAGGACGGGACGCGCCTGGATGGCGACTGGTGCGGTGCCGACGAGCACGCCACGGGCGAGGTCGTCTTCACGACCGGCATGTCGGGCTACCAGGAGTCGATGACCGACCCGTCGTTCGCCAACCAGCTGATCACGTTCACCTATCCGCACATCGGCAACTACGGCGTCTCCGAAGCGGCGATGGAGTCCGACCGCGTCTGGGCGCGCGCGGCGATCATGCGTGCGGCGGTCAACTACGAGGACGCGCCCCTCGCCGAGCGCGGCTGGCTGGACTGGCTGACCGACTGCGGCATCCCGGCGATCAGCGGCGTCGACACCCGCGCGCTCGTGCGCCACATCCGCGATGCCGGCGCGATGCGCGGGGGCGTGTTCGGAGCGCGCGTGTCCGAGGGCGACGCGATGGACCTCGTCCGCGCCGAGCCACCGATGGAGGGGCTCGACCTCGCCCGCGTCGTGACGCCCGCCGCAGGCGACGGTCCATGGCCACGGCGGCGCCACCAAGATCCATGCGATCGACACGGGCATCAAGCTCTCGATCGTGCGCAATCTCGTCGCGCGCGGCGCCGAGGTCACGCTGCACCCGTGCTCGACGAGCGCCGAGGAGCTGCTCGCGACCGACGCGGACGCGTTCTTCCTGGCCAACGGCCCGGGCGACCCGGCGGCGCTGGGCTACGTCGTCGACACCGTCCGCGAGCTCGTCGGCAAGCGCCCGGTGTGGGGCATCTGCCTGGGCCACCAGCTGCTCTGCCAGGCGGTCGGGCTCGAGACCTACAAGCTGCCGTTCGGCCACCGCGGCGCCAACCACCCGGTCAAGGACGTGCTCACGCAGCGGATCGAGATCACCTCGCAGAACCACGGCTTCGCGGTCAAGGGACCAGGTGGCGCGGAGCGGCTCGACACCGGTGAGGCGGTGCGCTGGGAGACCGACTTCGGGGCCGCCCAGCTGCGGCTGGTCAACCTCTACGACGGCACGGTCGAGGGGCTTGACCTGCTCGAGGTCGAGGCCTCGACGGTCCAGTACCACCCCGAGGCAGGGCCGGGCCCGCACGACGCGCTGCACCAGTTCGACCGCTTCCTGGAGGCCGTCCGTGCCTAGACGCGACGACATCCACAAGATCATGCTGCTGGGCTCCGGCCCGATCGTGATCGGCCAGGCCGCCGAGTTCGACTACTCCGGCGTGCAGGCCTGCAAGGTCCTCAGGGAGGAGGGCTACGAGCTCGTCTTGGTCAACTCCAACCCGGCGACGATCATGACCGACCCGGAGTTCGCGGACGCGACCTACGTCGAGCCGCTGCTCCCGGGCCCGGTGGCGCAGATCATCGAGAAGGAGCGCCCCGACGCGCTGCTGCCGACGCTCGGCGGCCAGACGGCGCTGAACCTCGCCAAGGCGCTGCACGAGGATGGGACGCTCGAGCGCTTCGGCGTCGAGCTGATCGGTGCGGACTACGACGCGATCGAGCGCGCCGAGGACCGCGACCTGTTCCGCCAGACGATGGACGCTGCGGGCCTGAAGATGCCGGCCAGCGCCATCGCGACCACGCTGGACGAGGCGATCGCGTCGCTCGACGAGGTCCCGCTGCCGGTGATCGTCCGTCCGGCGTTCACGCTCGGTGGGCGCGGCGGCGGGGCAGCCCACACACTTGAGGAATTCCGCGCCGTCGCGGCCCGCGGGCTGGCGGCATCGCCGATCTCGCAGATCCTGATCGACCAGTCGGTGATCGGGTGGGGCGAGTTCGAGCTCGAGGTGATGCGCGACCGCAACGACAACGTCGTGATCGTCTGCTCGATCGAGAACGTCGACCCGATGGGCGTCCACACGGGCGACTCGGTCACGGTCGCGCCGCAGCAGACGCTCACCGATCGTCTCTATCAGCAGCTGCGCGACCAGGCGATCGCCTGCATCCGCGCGGTCGGCGTCGAGACCGGCGGCTCCAACGTCCAGTTCGCGGTCAACCCGCAGACCGAGGAGATCCTCGTCATCGAGATGAACCCGCGCGTGTCGCGGTCCTCGGCGCTGGCGTCCAAGGCGACGGGCTTCCCGATCGCCAAGATCGCGGCGCGGCTGGCGGTCGGCTACGCGCTGGAGGAGATCCCCAACGACATCACGCAGCTGACGCCGGCCTCGTTCGAGCCGACGATCGACTACGTCGTCGTCAAGTGGCCCCGCTTCGCGTTCGAGAAGTTCGCAGGCGTCGACTCCGAGCTGACCACGCACATGAAGAGCGTGGGGGAGGCCATGGCAATCGGGCGCACCTTCGGCCAGGCGTTCCTGAAGGCGATGCGCTCGCGTGAGCTCGACATGACGCCGAAGCTCGACGGCGTCGACGTCCCGACGCTGCTCGAGCTGCTCGAGCGCCCGGCGCCGGATCGCTTCGACGTGCTCTTCGCCGCCTTCCGCGCGGGTGCGTCGATCGACGACGTCCAGGCGCGCACCTCGATCGACCCCTGGTTCCTGCGCGAGCTGTGCGCCGCCGCGCTGGATCCGGACGCGGTGTTCGCCGGCGAGCGCTCGTTCCGGGCGGTGGACACGTGCGCGGCCGAGTTCGCCGCCGAGACGCCGTACTACTACTCCGGCTGGGAGCGCTCGCGCAGCGACGAGGTCCGGCGCGGTGACCGCCCGTCGGTCGTGATCCTCGGCGCGGGGCCGAACCGGATCGGTCAGGGAATCGAGTTCGACTACTGCTGCGTGCACGCGGCGATGACGGTCCGCGAGGCGGGCCGCGACGCGGTGATGGTCAACTGCAACCCCGAGACGGTGTCGACCGACTACGACACGTCCGACAGGCTCTACTTCGAGCCGCTGACGCTCGAGGACGTGCTCGCCGTCGTCGAGGCCGAGCAGCCCGACGGCGTGATCGTGCAGTTCGGCGGCCAGACGCCACTGAAGCTCGCCCACGGACTCGAGCAGGCCGGCGCGACCATCCTCGGCACGAGCGTCGATGCGATCGACCTTGCTGAAGATCGCGGGCGCTTCGGCACGCTGCTGGAGTCGCTGGGCTACGCGGCGCCGCCGTACGCGACGGCCACCTCGGTCGATGAGGCGATTTCCGCGGCCCCGGAGGTCGGCTGGCCGCTGCTGGTCCGGCCGTCCTACGTCCTGGGCGGGAGGGCGATGGAGATCGTCTACGACCTCGACGGCCTGCACGACTATCTCTCCCGCCACGCGGATAGGGGGCCCGCCACCCACCCCCACCGTGAGATCTTCCTGGACCGCTTCCTGGAGAACGCGATCGAGGTCGACGTCGACGCCCTGTGCGACGGCGAGGACGTCTGGATCGGCGGGATCATGCAGCACGTCGAGGAGGCGGGGATCCATTCGGGCGACAGCGCCTGCGTGCTGCCGCCGCACTCGCTCGGGGGCGACATGCTGGACACGATCCGCGAGCAGACGCGAGGGATCGCGCTCGGCCTCGGCGTCGTCGGGCTGATCAACATCCAGTACGGGATCCACGCGGGCGAGCTGTACGTGATCGAGGCCAACCCGCGCGCCTCGCGCACGGTCCCGTTCGTCTCCAAGGCGATCGGGCTGCCACTGGCCAAGATGGCCTGCCGGCTGATGCTGGGGGAGAAGCTCGGCGACCTCGGCCTGCCGGCCGACCCGATGGGCTGCGACCACGTCTCGGTCAAGGAGGCGGTGCTGCCGTTCGACCGCTTCGAGGGCGCCGATGCGATCCTCGGCCCGGAGATGCGCTCGACCGGCGAGGTCATGGGGGTGGCGCGCGACTTCCCGACGGCGTTCGCCAAGGCCCAGGCCGCCGCAGGCGCGCCGCTGCCCCAGCAGGGCACGGTCTTCATCACGGTCACGGACTCCGACAAGTCCGGCGTCCATGGCATCGCCGGCCCGCTCTACGACGCCGGCTTCCGGATCGTCGCGACGGCCGGCACCGCGCAGGCGGTGCGCTCGATGGGCGTGCCGTGCGAGTCGATCCACAAGATCGCGCGAGGGCTCGCCCAACGTCGTCGACCTGATCGAGACAGGCGACGTCACGCTCGTCATCAACACGCCGACCGGCTCCGGCGCCCGCACCGACGGCTACGAGATCCGCCGTGCCGCGATCGCGCGCGGGATCCCATGCCTGACGACCCTGTCGGGCGGCACCGCGGCGGCGCGCGCGATCGGCGCGGCGGCGCGCGGCCAGGCCGAGGTGCTGTCGCTGCAGGAGCTGCACCGGCGCGCACGAGGCGGTCTGATGTTCGGCCGCCGCGCCTGCACCGTCGTCGGCCGCGAGACCTACGGCCCCTACGTCGTCGTCGACGTGCACGATCCCGAGGGCCGGCCCCGGCGCCGGGGCAGTTCTACATGCTGGCCACGGTCGATCGCTGGGGCGGCGGCGACGGCGAGCGGCCGTTCCTGCCGCGCGCCTTCAGCGTCCTGCGCGTGCGCGACGGCCGGCTCTCCTTCCTGTTCGACGACGTCGGCCCGGGCACCAACCGCCTGATGGAGCTGGACGTCGAGGACGAGCTGTGGCTCACCGGGCCGCTGGGGGAGGGCTGGCGGCCGACCGAGCGCCGCCCTGTCCTCATCGGCGGCGGCGTCGGCACCGCCCCGTTGCTCGCCCTGGCCGACACGCTCGCCGGCGCGGAGGTCCTGTTGGGCTTCCGCGACGCTCACCACGCCGAGGCGGCGGCGCTGTTCGACGGCCTCGCGTCGCGACGGACGACGGCTCGGCGGGCCACCACGGGCTCGTGACCGATCTGCTGCCCGAGCGACCTCTCCGGCGTCGAGCTGTTCGCGTGCGGGCCGCCCGCGATGCTCGAGGCGATAGGGCGCTCGGTGTGCCGGCACAGCTCGCGCTCGAGTCGGGCATGGCATGCGGGTTCGGCGCCTGCTTCGGTTGCGTACGCCGCTGGCCGGGGGCGGGTACGCGCGCGTGTGCGTCGACGGCCCCGTGTTCGCCGCGGCCGAGCTCGCGGAGGTGCCGGCGCATTGATCGACTTCTGCGGGATCGCGCTCGAGCACGAGATCGTCAACGGCTCCGGCACGTTCGATGCCATCGCGGCGCGGCGGGCGTTCGGCGACGCGCTGCTCGAGGAGTTCCCGTTCAGCGCGTTCGTCTCGAAGACGATCACGCTGAAGCCCCGTGCCGGCAACCCGCCCCCGCGCCTGTGGGAGACCGCCGCGGGCATGATCAACTCGATCGGGCTGCCGAACAAGGGCCTGGCGGGATACCTCGAGCACGACCTGCCGCAGCTGGCCGAGCTGCCCGTGCCGCTGATCACGAACGTCATGGGCTCCACCGGGGAGGAGCTCGCCGAGCTGACCGCCGCGTGCGACGAGCGCTCCGAGATCGCCGCGGTCGAGCTGAACGTCTCGTGCCCCAACGTCGCGACCGGCCTGGACATCGGCGCTGTCCCGGCGGAGCTCGAGCGCGTCGTGGCGCGCGTTCGGCCGGCGACGACCAAGCCGCTGATCGTCAAGCTGACGCCCAACACCGCGGACGTCGGCGGCCTGCGCGCAGGCCGCGGAGGCGGCCGGCGCCGATGCCGTCTCGCTGATCAACACGCTGCGCGCGATGGCGCTCGGACCCGGATGGCGAGCCCTGGCTCGGCGGCCGAACCGGCGGGCTGAGCGGTCCGGCGATCCGTAACGTCGCCCTCGCGCAGGTCGCAGCCGTCTCGGCACGTGTAACGTGCCGATCGTGGGTATGGGAGGGGTCCAGACGGGGGCGCATGCCCTCGATCTGCTCCGGGCCGGCGCAACCCTCGTGGCGGTCGGCACGGAGACCTTCAGGGACCCACGGCCGGCAGCAGAATCGCGCGCGAATTGCGTGAAAAGGCCGCAAACTCCGCGAAACCGTTCGCCTGAACGCCGGCGTGCGCTGGTAGGGGCTGCAAAAAGCCCCGCAAACGGGCTGAAAACACTCGACCACGCTGAAGAAGCATCTAGCTCAGGTCGAGGGTCAGGTGAATTCGGGCGATTTGCCTTGCTCCAGCCTCGCGAGCCTGTATCTTCTCCCGCCGTGCCGCCGGCCACCAACACGCCCCCCAAGCCCTCGGCGGCGCCGGAGCGTTCCTTGAACCAGCGGATGGATGCACTTGAGCGCGCCAACAAGATCAGGACGGCGCGCGCCCAGCTCAAGCGCGACCTGAAGGCCGGCAAGGTTTCCATCCACCAGCTGCTGCTCAAGCCGCCCGCGTACCTCGAGACCGCGAAGGTCTTCGACATGCTGCTGGCCGTGCCGAAGTACGGGCGCGTGAAGGCCAACAAGGTCCTGGTCCAGTGCCGCATCTCGCCGTCGAAGACGATCGGCGGCCTCTCGGAGCGTCAGCGCACCGAGCTCGTTTCGCTGCTGCGCCGATAGGGCGCAGATGGCACGCGTCTTCGTCATCACCGGCCCCTCCGGTGTCGGCAAAGGGACGCTCATCCGGCTGCTGCGGGAACGCGTGCCGAAGCTCGCGCTGTCGGTGAGCGCGACGACGCGCGCCCCGCGCCCGGGCGAGGAGGACGGCGTCGACTACCACTTCCTCTCCGACGACGAGTTCGCGCGGCGCGTCGACGCAGGCGAGTTCGTCGAGTGGGCGGAGTACTCCGGCCGGCGCTACGGGACGCTGCGCTCCGAGCTGCAGCGCGCACGTCGACGCGGGCAATCCCGTCGTGCTCGAGATCGAGGTCCAGGGCGCGCGGCAGGTCCGCGAGGCGATGCCCGAGGCGGTGCAGATCTTCATCGAGCCCCCCGACGAGGAGGCGCTCAAAGACCGCCTCGTCGGGCGGGGCACCGATGACCCCGAAGCGATCGACCGGCGCCTCAGGGTGGCCGCGCAGGAGCTTGCCGCAGCGGGCGAGTTCCAGTACCGCGTCTGCAACGACCGCCTCGACGAGGCCGTTGCACGCCTCGTGGAGATCGTCACGGCCGTGCGTCAGGGCCCGGAGCGACCCGCAATCAGGACTGCGGGCTGGATGCCCGCAGGGGTCATTCCCTCCGTGATCTCACCTCGAATCGACAAGCTGCTGGAGAACGTGGACTCGAACTACGCGTCCGTCGTTGTCGCTGCAAAGCGCGCCCGGCAGATCAACAGCTACTACCACAACCTCGGCGAGGGGACGTTCGACGAGTTCCCGCCGCCGATGGTCGAGACCGGCTCCAAGAACTACCTGACGATCGCGCTCGAGGAAGTCGCCGCGGGCAAGATCAAGTACCAGTACCGCTAGGAGCAACACGTGGCGCGCGTCCTGCTCGGCGTGAGTGGTGGGATCGCGGCCTACAAGGCGCTCGAGTTCGTCCGGCTGGCCACGAAGGCCGGCCATGCCGTGCGCGTCGTGCAGACGCCCGCGAGCGAGCGGTTCGTCGGCAAGGCCTCGTTCGCGGGGCTGACCGGCGCACCCGTCCTGACCGACGAGTTCGAGCGCGACCCGGCGCGCGGCGCGTTCGGCGACCAGCCGCCGCCGGACCACGATCCGCTCAGCCACCTCGAGCTGGTCCGTAACGCCGACGCGTTCCTGGTCGCGCCGGCGAGCGCGAACACGATCGCCAAGCTGGCCAACGGACTGGCCGACAACCTGCTGACCAGCGCAGCGCTGGCGGCGACCTGCCCGGTGCTGGTCGCGCCCGCGATGAACAACGCGATGTACGAGCACGCCGCGACGCAGGCGAACCTCGACACGCTGCGCGCGCGCGGGATCACGGTGCTCGATCCGGGCGTCGGCGCGCTGGGCTCCAAGCACGAGTGGGGCGTGGGCCGGCTTGCCGAGCCGGCCGACCTGCTCGCTGCCGTCGAGGCCGTGGTGCCCGCCGGGTCGCGGCCCTGGGACGGGCTCAAGGTGCTCGTCACCGCCGGCGGCACGCGCGAGGCGATCGACTCCGTCCGCTACGTCGGCAACCGCAGCTCGGGCCGGATGGGGTTCGCCCTCGCCGAGGAGGCGGCCGCGCGCGGCGCCGATGTCACGGTCGTCGCGGCGAACGTCGGGCTGCCGCGCCACCCGCGCGTGCGCTACGTCGACGTGGTGAGCGCGGCCGACATGCTGGCCGCGTGCGAGCAGGAGTTCGCCGCTGCCGACGTCCTGCTGATGGCCGCCGCGGTCGCCGACTTCCGCCCGGCACAGGCCGCCGCGGACAAGCTGAAGAAGGAGGGCCGCGACAGCCTCGAGCTGGCGCTGGAGCCGACGCCCGACGTCCTGAGCGGCCTCGCCGCCCAGCGGCGCGCCGGGCAGGTGCTCGTGGGCTTCGCCGCCGAGTACGGCGAGGGCGCGATCGAGTACGGCCGCGGCAAGCTGGAGCGCAAGGGCCTGGATGCCGTCGTCGTCAACGACATCTCGCGCCCCGACATCGGCTTCGACGGCGACCACAACGAGGTGACGATCGTCACCGCGGGCGGCGACCGGACTGTCGAGCGGGCGTCCAAGGCCGAGGTCGCGCGCGCCATTTGTGATGCGGTGGTTGCGCTTCGTGAAAAGGTTGCTTCGTGACCGAGCAGATCGACCGCGTCGCCGACGTCGAGCTCCAGAAGGCCGCCGCGATGGCACGCCGGCTCGCCGAGTCCGTCGGCAGCGCGGTGCAGGTCCGCAGTGATCTGCTCGACGACATCCTCGTCTGCCTCGTGGCCGAGGGCCACATCCTGATCGAGGATCTGCCGGGCGTCGGCAAGACGACGCTCGCACGCGCGCTCGCGCGCGCGATGGACCTGCAGTTCGCGCGCGTGCAGTGCACCGCCGATCTGCTGCCCGCCGACGTCGTCGGCACGAACGTCTTCAACCAGCGCGAATCGCGCTTCGAGTTCCGCCCGGGCCCGATCTTCGCCAACGTCGTCCTGGTCGACGAGATCAACCGCGCCAGCCCGAAGACCCAGTCGGGCCTGCTGGAGTGCATGCAGGAGGGGCGCGTGACGGTCGACGTGCACTCGCACGAGCTCGCGCGCCCGTTCATCGTGCTGGCCACCCAGAACCCGATCGAGTTCGAGGGCACCTATCCGCTGCCCGAGGCGCAGGTCGACCGCTTCATGGCGCGCGTCTCGCTCGGGTACCCGAGCCCGCGGGCCGAGGTCCACATGCTCGCGGCGCACGAGTCCGGCGACCGCGTCGAGCACATGACCCCGGTCGCCAGCGCGGCCGATCTGCTCGCCGCGCAGGACGCCGCGATCCGCGTGCGCGTGACGGATCCGCTGCGCGCCTACGTCGTCTCGCTGCTGCAGCACACGCGGGACGATCCGCGCGTGGAGCTCGGCGGCAGCCCGCGCGCCGGCCTGATGCTGCTGCGCGCCGCCAAGGCCCATGCGCTGCTCGCCGGGCGCGATCACGCGCTCCCCGACGACGTGCAGGCGCTGGCACAGATGGTGCTCGCACACCGCATGGTGCTCGCCCCCGAAGCCATCGAGGAGACGGGCGAGCGAGTCGTGGCCGACGCGCTGGCGGCGACGCCGGCGCTGTGAGGCGGCGGGCGTGCGCGGAGCGCTGTCCACCAGCCTCCTGGGCGTCGCCCTCGTCGTAACGGGCGCGCTGTTCGACGCAGAGCCGCTGTACGTCCCGGGCATCGCGTTCGTCGTGCTCGCCGCGGTTGCGGCCGGCTGGGTGGTCTCGGGCGCCCGCGGGGTGAGCGTGCTGCGCACGGTGGGCGCGCGCCGCGCGCTCGAGGATGAGCCGGTGCCGATCGAGATCACGGTGCGCTCGGGCCGCCTGTCGCTCCCGACGGGCTTCATCGAGGACCCGCTCCTGCCCGGCCCTGCGCCGCTCACCGCAGGCCGGAAGACCACGCGCATCCGCATCAACGCGCGGTTCGCGCGCCGCGGGCGCAAGCTGCTCGCCGGCCCGCGGGTGATCGTGCGCGACCCGTTCGGCCTGGCTGTCCGCCCGGCGGCGGGCAGGGCCCGCGACGCCGAGCTGCTCGTACTGCCACGGATCGAGCCGGTCCGGGCGATCCCGCCGGGCGGCGACGGCGCGGGGATCGCAGGCGCAGGCCGGGCGCGCCCGCACATCGCCGCCGAGGTCGACCTGGATGGCCTGCGCCAGCTGCGCCAGGGCACGCCCGCTTCGCGCATCTTCTGGCCATCGGTTGCGCGCGGCGCCGGGATGATGGAGCGCCGCCTGCGCGCCGAGTCCGACACGCGCCCGCTGGTCCTGCTCGACCCGCGCGGCGCGGCGGTCGAGGAGGACCTCGACGCGGCCGTGCGCGCCGCGGCCTCGCTCACGATGCACCTCGCACGCGCCGGCGGGTGCGCACTGCTGCTTCCCGGCGAGCGGCGGCCCGTGATCCTCGAGCCCACGCTGGGTGGCTGGCCCCACGCCCATGCCCGGCTGGCGCTGGTCGAGGGCACGATGCGTCCCTCCCTGGGAGCGCTGGCCGGCCGCCGCGGGCCGGTCCTGTACGTCGCCGCGCGGCGCCTGCATCGCTCGCCGCGCGCGCTGGCGAACGCGCCGGGCGGCGGGCGGATCCTGGTGGTCCCGGGCGAGCTGGCGGGACGGCGGCCGTCGTTCTCGGTCGCCGGCTGCCACGGCTACGAGCTGTCGGGCGCGCGGGCGGCCCACGCCCGCCGGGTGGTGGCCTAGTGGCCGCCACCGTCGCCCCGCGCATCGCCACGCCTGCGGCGCGTAGCGGCACGCGCGTGCGGCCCGGCCTCGTCCGGCTCGCGACGTTCACGCTGCTGGCGGCCTTCACGGCGTCGGCATGGGGAACGAACCTGCTCGCGCCGTCGGGCGCCGGCCGCGCGGTGTTGATGGCGGTCATCGCAGCGGCGATGGGGGCCGTGATGCTCGGGCTGGCAGACGTGCCGAACCCGCTCGTGCGCCACGGTGGCTGTGCAATCGCGGTGCTCCTGGCGACCGGGTTCATGTTCGAGGCCGCCGGGGTCGGCGCGCGGCTGCTCGTGCCCGACGCCTGGGGCGATCTCGCCGCCGGGATCAACCAGGGCATCCAGTCGCTCCCCGACTCCACCGTGCCGTACCTCGGGGTCGATCCGTGGGTGCGCACGACGATCCTCGCCGGCGCCGGCGCGCTGCTTGTGCTGGGGGCCGCCCTGGCGTTCTGGCCGCGCGCGACACCGGCCCGCCCGACGCCCACCGCCGTCGCGCTCGGCGTCATCTACGGCGTTCCCGCGGTCGAGCGCAACTTCGCGCATCCGTTCTTCTCGGGCGCGGTGTTCGCGCTGCTGCTGAGCGCCTTCCTGTGGGGGGAGCGGCTCGACCGCCAGCAGGCGTGGATCGCGACGCTGCTGGGTGCCGTCGCGCTTGTCACGGGGCTGCTCGTCGCTCCGCGCGTGGACGGCGCGCGCCCGCTGCTCGATCCCCAGCACCTGACCGACCCGCTCGCGGCGAAAGGGGACACGTTCAGCTGGACGCACCAGTACGGCCCGCTCGACTGGCCGCGCGACGGCCGTGAGGTGCTGCGCATCAAGGCCCCGACGGCCAGCTACTGGAAGGCGGTCAACCTCGTCCAGTTCGACGGCATCCGCTGGCGCCAGGAGGCGGTCATCAACCCGAACGCTCCCGACACCGAGCGCATCGATGGCTTCCCGCAATGGCATCAGACCATCACGGTCATCGTGCGGTCGCTGAAGTCGTTCGAGTACATCACCGCGGGGACCGCCGAGGACATCCTCGGCACGCGCAGGATCCACGTGGTGGAGTCGCCGGGGACGTTCATCACGGGCCGCCGGCCGCTCGGCCCGGGGGACTCCTACAAGGCGCGCGTGTACACACCACGCCCGAGCCAGGCGCAGATGGCCGCCGCGGGCGCCAACTACCCCGACCTCACGCAGGACGATCTGACGATGTCGCTGCCGGCATCGGTCGGGGGCCCAAGGGTCGAGAACCCGTTCACACGCGAGGTCAGCGATCGCTACGCCACGGAGATCGTCTTCCCGTCGTTCGGGCAGCACGTCCGCGCCCTCGCGCAGATGCCGTCCGGCCAGGTCGACAGCCACGGGATCGACCTCCTGCAGCGCTCGCGCTACGCGCGCGAGTACGCGCTCGCGCAGCGGCTGGCCGGACAGTCCAGCTCGCCGTATGACTTCGTGCGCCGCGTCCAGCGCGAGGTGCGCCGCAACGCGCGCTACACGGAGTCGCCCCCGCTGACGAAGATCCCGCTGGACACCTTCCTGTTCGGCAACAAGCTGGGCTACTGCCAGCAGTTCAGCGGAGCGATGGCGCTCCTGCTGCGCATGGGCGGCGTGCCGGCGCGGGTCGCGTCGGGCTTCGCGCCGGGCTCGTACGACCGCAAGCGCAAGGAGTACGTCGTGCGCGACCTCGATGCCCATTCGTGGGTCGAGGCGTACTTCCCGGGCTACGGCTGGGTCCCGTTCGACCCGACCCCGTCGATCGCGCCCGCGCGCTCGCAGGCCAGCAACGACGACACCCCGAGCGCCGCGCAGGGGGATGCGCGCGACAAGGGTGGCGTCGGCGACCGTGGTTCGGATCCCCGTGCCGGCGGCGCACCGAACGGCGGCGGGTCTCCGTACCGGTGGCCGCTGATCGGGCTCGCCGTGCTGCTCATGGCGCTGATCGCGATCCGCCTCGACCGCCGCGGTCGCCCCGCGCGCGCCGCGGTCGACCCGGACCTCGCCGAGTTGGTGCGC
>CAWCEB010000131.1:0-5281 GCA_963794105.1 uncultured Actinomycetes bacterium
GGATGCGCTCCGGGCCCACTGGGCCCAGCCCCACCCGACCCAGGGCGATCTGCCCTATTGAACTATCCTGGGGTGCGATGCCTCCTCGGTCCTCGACGGTGCCATCAAGCCCGAAACGCGCCGCGGTCCAAACGGCGGTCCTCCACGCCACGGAGCAATTGCTCGGCGAGGGCGCGACGTACGCGGACCTCAACATCGAGCGGATCGCGACGCGCGCCGGGATCAGCCGCACCGCGTTCTACTTCTACTTCGCCGACAAGCGCGAGCTCCTGATGCGCCTCACCGAGGACGTCACCGACGAGCTCTACACACAGGCCGACATCTGGTACTCGGGCTCGGGCGATCCCGAGGCGGAGATCCGCGAGGCACTGGTCAACATCGCCCGCCTGTACGAGCAGCACGGAACGCTGCTGCGCGCGATCGTCGAGGTCTCGACCTACGACGACGAGGTCGCAGTCTTCTGGCGAGGCTCCTCGGGCGCTTCGTCGAGGCCTCGCGCATGCGGATCGTCTCCGAGCAGGAGGCAGGCAAGTCATCGGGCTGCGACCCGGCATCGACGGCGTTCGCGCTCTGCTGGATGGCCGAGCGGTGCTCTACCAGGAGCTCGTCCAGGGCGCTCCGATCCCGCGCGACGATCTCGTCGAGGCGCTCGTGTGCATCTGGATGCGCACGATCTATGTCAGTAGATCGCGGTCGCGTGCTGGCGACCGCGGATCGTGGAATCGACCTCCAGACGCTCTCGTCCTCCTCTTCGCCGCCGCGCTGCTCGCCGCGCCCGCGGCTGCGCTGCGGCGAGGACCCCCGCCTGCTTCGGCGCGGCGGCGCGCGATCCCGCCGCGCCGTGCGACAACCCTGCGCTGGACTACTCCGCCAGGCCGACGCCGTCGTGGGCGCCGCTCGAGCTCAACGCTCCCTGCCATCCCCTCCCCTTCACCCACGTCCCGCGCGTGTGCTGGTTCGCCCACCGCAAGAAGGGCGCGTCGGCGACCGTCGCGCTGGTCGGCGACAGCCACGCCTCGTCATGGCGCTCGGCGGTGCGCGTCCTCGCCCGCTCGCAGCGCTGGCACGCGCTGACGCTGCGGCGCTCGAGCTGCCCGTTCAACGAGGCGCGGCGCAGCAGCCCGCCGAACGAGAGCGCCAGCTGCGCCCAGTGGGTGCGGGCGACGATCCGCTGGTTCGCCAAGCACCGGGAGATCCACACCGTGCTCGTCACCGGCTCCGCGTACTCGGGCGTCGTCGCGCAGGACGGCCAGGACCAGCACGCGGTGGCCGTGGACGGCTACCGCGCAGCCCTCGCAGCGCTGCCGCCGAGCGTGCAGCGCGTGATCGTGCTGCGCGACACGCCACGCTCGTCGCTGCAGACGTTCGATTGCGTGACGGGGGCGATGCAGGCCCATCAGCCGCTCAACGACGCCTGCGCGCTGGCGCGCAACGACGTGCTCCCGCCCGACCCGGGTGTCGAGGCAGCGCAACAACTCGGCGCCCCGCGGTTTCAGGTCATCGACCTCTCCGACTTCTTCTGCGATCTCGACCGTTGTTTTCCAGTGATCGGGGGCGCGCTGGTCTACAAGGACATCAGCCATATGACGACGGTCTTCGGGACGTCGCTCGGCCCGTATCTCACATCCGCCTACCTTCACGTGATCTCATGACCCGACTCCTCCCGCTCGTCCTGCTCGCCGCGCTGGCGCTTCCCGCGACCGCCGGCTCCAAGCTCGTCGTCGGCATCTCCGACCAGAACGCCTCGACGTTCCGCGACCCGCTGTACGGGGCGGCGAAGCTGACGATCGCGCGCTACGTCGTTCCGTTCGACGTGACGAGCGACCCGGCGCAGACAACGCGGTTCGAGGACTGGCTGGGCGCCGCTCGCGCCGCGAAGCAGAAGGTCCTGGTGTCCTTCGAGCACTCGCGCCGCAGCCGCGCGGCCGCCGGCAAGTTGCCGTCGGCGAAGGCCTACAGGACCGCGATCACCGCGTTCAAGCAGCGCTACGGGTCCCAGGTCGCCGACATCTCGCCGTGGAACGAGGTCGACCGCAAGTACGTCGCCTCGCGCGGCGAGGGCCAGCCGACGTGGAACAAGCCGGCGATGGCCGCGACCTACTACGGCGTCGCTCGCAAGGTCTTCAAGGGCAAGCACATCGTGGCGCTCGACATCCTCGACCAGGCGAACGTCAACTACGCGCTGAGCTACATCAGGAAGTTCCGCGCAGCCGTGCGCAAGCAGCACCTGGCCGCGCCGGCGATCTGGGGCCTGCACCCGTACTCCGACATCAACCGCTTCAGCACGAGCCGCACGCGCAAGATGCTCAAGGCGATCGGCGGCCGCGGCGAGGTCTGGCTCACCGAGGCCAGCGGCATCGTCCAGTTCGGCTCGGGCTTCCCGTTCAGCGTCAAGCGCGCCGCGGCGGCGAACAAATGCATGTTCACGATCGCCAAGCTCAACAGGCGGATCAAGCGCCTGTACGTGTTCGGCTGGGGCGCCGGCGGGACGTTCGACTCCGGGCTGATCGGGGCGGATGGCACGCCGCGACCGGGCTACACGGTCGTGAAGAAGCGCCAGGCCGCGCGCTGCAAGAAGCCGTAGGACGGCGCCGCCGGTCGGCGTCACCAGAGCTACTGGCGCGAGATCGCCTCGAACTCGCCGGTCTCGAGCGAGCGCCGGACCTCCTCGTCGACCTCCGCGTCGGAGCGCTCGGGCTCGCGCGTGCGCACGAAGCGGCGGAACTTGAGGATCTCGAGGACGTAGACGAGGTAGAGGCTCGCCATCAGGACGAGCACGAAGAGCGCGACCATCACCGCGGTCCAGCCGGCGTGCAGGTGGCCGTGGTTGTCGGAGTAGGGAACGAAGCGCACGGCCAGCGCCAGGCCCGCCAGGCTCGCCGTCCACGCGTAGAGGTACAGCACGGTCCGGCGCTGGCTGAAGCCGATCCGGCTGAAGCGATGGTGGAAGTGGTTGGCGTCGGCCACATAGACCGGGCGGCCGTACTTCATCCGCTTCAGCACGACGAACGTCGTGTCCAGGAACGGGACGGCCAGCACGATCATGGGGATCACGACCGCGACCAGGGCGTTGGTCTTCAGCGACCCCTGCACCGACACGACCCCCAAGAGGTAGCCGAGCAGATTCGAGCCGCAGTCGCCCATGAAGATCGACGCGGGGTGGAAGTTGTGGCCGAGAAACCCGATCGCCGCCCCAGCGGTGATCGCGGCGAGCACGCCGGCCGAGCCCTTGTCGAGGTCGAACGCGATGATCGACAGCGCGATGGCGGAGATCGCGCAGACGCCCGCGGCGAGCCCGTCGATGCCGTCGGACAGGTTGACGACGTTGATGATCGCGACGAGACCGACGATCGTCAGGATCTCGCCGCCACCGCCGAGATCCACGCGGTGCACGAACGGCAGCGTGAAGTTCTGCACGCGCACCCCGCGAGCACGGGTGGCAGCACCGCAACCACCTGGCCCGCGAGCTTGATGGGCGCGGGGAGATCGACCACGTCGTCGACCGCGCCCACCGCCGTGATGATCGCGGCCCCCCAGAGGATCGCCTGCCACTCCTTGTGCCCCCCCAGGAGCCACAGCGCCATGGCGACAGCGACGCCTGCAAGGATCGCGACCCCCCCGAGCAACGGCGTCGGCCGGTCGGACAGGCCGCGGTCGCGCGGCTGATCGACGGCGCCCAGGCGCACCGCGACGCGTGCCGACAGCGGGGTGACGGCGAACGTGACGGCCGCGGCCACCAGACCGGCGAACAGCGCGTCGAGCGCCGTATGGTTCATGACGCCAGTCTTCCAGGCGTACCCGTCGACCTGCCGCCGGGGACCATAGACTGGCGCTGTGTACCTGCCGGTCGCCGGATCCTGATGCGCGTCTGGATGGACTTCAGCGCGTCCGCACATCCGATCGTCCTGCGTCCGGTGGTGGAGCGCCTGCGGTCGCGCGGGCACGAGGTCGAGATGACGGCCCGCGACTACGCGCAGACGCTGGACATCTGCCGCATCCAAGGTCTCGACGCCGTGCAGATCGGCGAGCACGGCGGTGCCGGTCGGTTGGGCAAGCTGCGCTCGCTCGCCTCGCGAACGCGTGCGATGAAGCGCTTCGGCGCGGGCGCGACTTCGACCTGGCGATCGGTCATGGATCCAACGACCTCGCCCTGGCAGCGCGCTCGCTCGGGGTCCCGGCGGTGAACACGTTCGACTACGAATGGGCGACGTTGCAGCACAACATCGGGTGCCGCTGCGCGCGACGGGTCCTCGTCCCGGACACGATCCCGCCGGAACGGCTACGGCGCTACGGCGTGCGCGGCGGCAAGCTGAGGCAATACCCCGGGTTGAAGGAGGAGTACTACCTGTGGGACTTCCGGCCCGATCCGGACGTACTGCCGCGACTTGGGGTAGACCAAGAGCGGGTCGTGGTCATCGTCCGCCCGCCGCCAGACGTGTCGCTCTACCACCGCAAGTCCAACCGCCTCTTCCCCCAGGTGCTCCAGCATCTCGGTGCGAGCCCGGCGTCCATGCGGTCGTTCTGCCGCGAACCGACGAACAGCGCACGTATGTCCGGGCCCTGGGTCTACCATCGCTGATCGTGCCCGACGGCGCCGTCGACGGTCAGACCGCGGTCGCCCTCGCTGACCTCGTTGTCTCCGCGGGCGGCTCGATGAACCGCGAGGCGGTGGCGCTCGGGACGCCTGTGTACACGACCTACGGTGGCCGCCTGGGAGGCGTTGACGAGGCGCTCATCCGCGAGGGGCGCCTGCGGCCGCTCACCGATCCTCGCGCGATCGAGCTCGTCAAGCAGCCGGAGCGGCGACCGACGCAGCGCCGCGACCCGGATCTTCTCGTCGATCTCATGCTGGAGGCGGCCGCATGAGCACCGGCACCATTCCCGTCGTCCGCCCCGAGCCGCAGACCCCTGGCGAGGCGCGGCGCACCGCGGAGCTCGAGGCGAGCCAGTCCCTCGCCCGCCGCTACGGCGAACTGGCCCACGCATTCGAGCCGCGCCCGGTGGACGCCGTGCTGCGTGGATTCGACGTCGTGATCGCAGGACTGATCCTGGTGGTCCTGAGCCCGCTGATCGCCGTGCTGGCGCTTGCGGTCCTGCTCACCTCGGGGCGGCCGGTGCTCTACCAGGGGGCGCGCGTCGGCCGAGCGGCCGGACCTTCCACATGTACAAGCTGCGCACGCTGCGTCCCGACGCAGAGGCCCGGCTGGGTCCCTATCAGGCGACCGAGCTCGACCGGCGCACCCTGGACGAGGTGACCCGGCTCGGCGCGCTCTTGCGCGCG
>CAWCEB010000132.1:0-33359 GCA_963794105.1 uncultured Actinomycetes bacterium
TTATTATGTTCCTGATCGTCGGGTTCGTGATGTTCCTGTGGTCGTCAAGGCCTACAACCGGATGCTCTTCCAAGGCCATCCCGACGAAGAGTTGCCCGTTCTGCAAGACTGACATCGCCCTCGACGCCGCCCGCTGCCCGAATGCTACCAGCCAGCTCCAGCCCACGTAGCTCAGATCCGGTCGATCGCGCGAGGTTCCATCCGGGGACCGAACGCCGGCGACGCGATCTGCTCGTCTCGAGCAGCCGTTGCACGCGGCCGCGATGCGGGCGTAGGGCTCCAGCAGCTCGAGCATCCGTTTGTCCGAGCCGCGCGGTTCGCGCGCGAGGGCCCAGGCGACGATGTTCGGCACGTGGAGTCGCCGACCGATACGGCGTCGGCGTCGCCGAGCGCGACCCGCGCCACTTCCGCCACCGTCCACACTCCTATGCCGTGCATATGACGGCCGCGGTCAGCGCTTCCTTGGACAGCGCGTGGTTCATGTCGTCCAAGTGCCATTCCCGGTCGTCGCGCAGCGCCTGGACGCCGAGCACCGCTTCAACCAGGGTCTGCTCGAACCATTCCTGCACGACCTCGACGACCGCAGGGCGAACCGCGCCGTCGCCGTACTGCGCGCACCAACGGTCGACCATGTCGCCGAAGACGCGGAAGTCGGCGTTGATCAGGAGAAGGTTCTGGTCGGCAAGGAATTCCGCGGCACGGTCTTCCATCTGGCCCGCTTGGCGCGTGCCGTCCTCAATGCTCACCCACTTCGTGATGGGGTGCGGGTCGGAGGCGACTTCCTCGCCTGAGACGCCGTCGGGATCCAGGAATACCGAGTAGACGCTGCCGGCCGTACCGCCGTTGCCACCGCTCTTGCCGCCGGTCGCGGCGGGTTCCTGCGGCTCGCGCGCGCGGCTGCCGCCGACTCCGCTGTCTTCGATGCTGAGATGGCCCGCGGGTGTCGGTCGGTAGCGGCTCAGACGCAGCAGGTCACGGATCTGACGTAGCCGCTCCTTGATAGCTTCGCGGTGATCGGAGGAGACCGATCCGGCGGTGACCTCGTCCATCAGGTCCTTGATCTCCTGCGGCAGGTTGTCGCGGAACTCTGCCGCCCAGTCGGCCCACGGAGCTGCTTGTCGTCGAGCAGGAGGGCAGTCCGCGGCGTGTTCGGTGCGAGACGATCCGACGGCTCCGGCTCGACGTAGATGACGACGCGGCCGTGGCCGAAGGTCACGCCGAACATCTGCAATCTGGTGATGCCGCCGCGGCCGGTGCTCATCTCGTACAGCTCGTCCTGGTACAGGGCGGCCATGTGTCCGTTCGCCGCATACGCGCCCGAGTAGGAGGTGGAGCGCTTCTCGTCGTCGTTCAGGATCCACCAGTGCGCGGTGGCGCCGTTGAGCTGCCGCTGCCCGGACGCGACCGACTGCCCCGTCAGGAAGTGCTCCTGGCCATTGATGGTGCGTAGCTTGTTGCGCAGTTTCTCGTCACCGAGTGGGTGCTCCCAGCCCTCGCGGACCTTGATGGTCACGTCCTCGGGAAAGCGGAAGTAGCGCGTGTTGAGGTAGCGCGACAGCCACTTGGAAGGCGACGGGCTGTCGCTTGGAGCGAGCATCGTGTTCTCGTCTTCGCTGTTGCCCATGAGAATCACCTTGGTGCCGTGCTGCTCGATCATCTCGGGCTTGACGTCCGGCGACAGGCGACCGACGTGTGGGTGGCGACCGTCGATGTCGAACTGACGCAGCCCATAGACCGCGCGTTCGTCATCGCGCCAGAGGTGCACCATCTCGCCGACGCCGTCGACCCACGACTGGTAGATCAGGCCGTGCCGATTGCGCCGTGGCAGCGGCGATCTTGGCTCCGACGCCAAAGTTGCCCTCATGAGATTGCGCGTGAATCGATGAGGACAGCTGGTTGATGAAGCGCACCATGTCGGTGCCGACCATGCCGCTGCCGTTGTCGATGATGGCCAGCTTGTAGACGCCGTCCAAGGTGTTGAGGATCCAGTCGGCATCCCAGACGATCTGGGTGGCGCCGCTCTCAAGCGAATTCTGCGTCAGCTCGCGCACGAATTGGACGGCGCGCAGTCCTGTCCGAGTCGATCCAGCAGGAACGCGGAGTTCGCGACCGTCCATCCGCAGGGTCTTCTCATCCCTGCCCGGAGTTTGCGACATGAGGCTCGTCCCTCAGAGAACGGGAGCAGGTTGACGGCTCCCGGAATGGATATGAGGCTTCACGGGCGAGAGGCGGGGCGTCCCGGCGCTCGCCAGATCAAAGCGGTCCGAGCCTAGGCTCACCGCCGGACGGAAACCCGCGCCCCGCGCCGCTATGCGGCCGTCTGGCGGCAAAGACGCTCCCGCGCACGACCCTACCCCCGGGCGCGGGCCGTCTGGCGCGGCAGGGGCGACGGCGGCCGCGGCCGGGGCCGCCCGCGCGGGCTAGGCAACTTGCAGGGAATGGGGAGGCCGTGCCGGGCAACGCTCGCATACGCCGCAGTCTGCGTGCTCATCCAGCGCTGATCGTGCCGCTGCCGGTGACCCTCTGGGTGACGTGCGGGGGGTCGCCGCCGTAGAGGACGGTGCCGCTACCGAGACCCTCGCGGTGAGACTGTGCGTCGCGGTGAGCATGATGCTGCCGTCGCCACTGAGCGCAGCTTTCGCGTCGCGCGCGATGAGCTGGCGCAGTAGAGCGGTTCCCTCGCCGCTGATCGTCACGGCGAGCTTCGTCGTGGTTCCCGCCGCCTCGATGTTGCCGCTCCCCGGCAGCGCCACGGTCAGGCTCCGGCTGTTGACGCCGGTCACGGAGACGTTTCCGGCGCCTTGAAGCCTGAGGCTGTCGAGGGAGGGCACACTCACCGTCACGAACATCGGGGTCTTGGCACTGAGGTTGCCGGGGGTGGTCCCGATCACGAGCCGGCCCGAGCGGACTCGCGTCGTGACCCGTCTGAGCAGGTTGCTGTCGGCGTGGACGATGACCGACTGCCGCGCGCCGACCTGGACGATGACGTTGTTGTCGCCGGCCAGCTCAACGCCGGTGAAGGGCGGAAGCGATCGCGTCTGGGTCGCTGCGATGCCGGAGCCTGTGCCCGCAGGGGCGCTCGTGCTCGGAAGAAGATCCGGTCGACGAGCAGCGCGATCAGGATCGCAGCCAGCAGGCCCGCTCCGAGCGCGATCAGAGCCTGTCGAAGGCGCCTCAGCCCCCTGTGGCGATGGATAGCGTGCGAGGCTCATGGCTCGGCCTCTCAGGATCGTCTCACTGCCAAAGCTCCCAGCGCCCCGAGGACAAAACATCCGGGCGCGTCCGCAATCCGGGGCTCGCGAAACTACTGACGACGCTCAGTCCCGCATCCGGGCGGTCGCGAGGTCCGCGACGCGCCCGCCGGCCGCGGCGCGCGGCGGCGGCCCGGCGCCCGGAAAACCCAGAACTTCTAATCCGCAGGTCGCAGGTTCGAGTCCTGCCGCGGGGCGGTCAACTAAAGTCCTGAAATTAGAACCGAATCCATGAATAGCTGTAGCTACGGGCTTCGGGGTAGTGCCGGTTTGCGGGGAAGATGTCGTCGTGCACAGACACGCACGCGCACTTTCGTGCAAGAGGGGAGGGTCGGGCCGACGACCCGGCGACCGAAACCACCCTCGGCTGATTCAGCGCGAGAAGGAAGGCTGGAATCCTCGACCGGGCCTGCGCTGGAACGTCCGGCTTGGTTAGCGGGTGAGGCCGGCGGCGTGGACCACGACACTCACGGTCTTGGTCCTGCGGGTGCCGCCGTCCGCCGGGATGAAGGTGACGGCGACGGACACCGTCAACCGCCGGTGGCGTACAAGCAGTCGCTTGGCCAGCTTCGTGGGCTGGATGCGTAGGGCGGTGGTACGGGACGTGTCGACCGTGACCGATGCGGTGCCGTAGCGGAAGGTGCGTGGTCGTGAACCCCGCCGCTTCACCTTGGTCGACGCGGCACCGTTCGAGACGCCCGGCCGACGAGACGTTCGCGGTCACCGTTATGGCACCGCCTGCTTGGGCGCGCGCACGTGAGACCGTCAGCGTGCTCGGTGGAGGTGGCTCGGTGTAGCCGATGGCGACGGTCGCAACGCCGGTCTGGTCATTGCCCACGGATCCGTTGGTCGCGGTGGTGTCAAACCCGCTCGAACCGCCACCACCACCGCCGGGGCCGAGGGACGTGCATGTGTTTCCGCAAGTCTGCAGCTCGCCGGCGCCGCCGCCGCCGCCGTAGAGGCCACCGCCGCCACCACCACCGCCAGACGAGCCCCATGCTGCGCCCGTGCCGCCTTGCCCGAGCCTTCCGCCTTCACCGGGGGGCGAGTACCACGCTTGTCCGCCTGCGCCGCCCGCGGTGGCGGTCCCGGGACCGCCCCCCACCAACGTGGTGCCACCGAACGGCAGATTGAGAATGCCAGCGCCGGGTTGACCCGCGGCACCGCCCGTACCCCAGGCCGAGCCGCCGCCACCACCGCCGGCCACGATGAGCCGCGACCACAGCGAATCGGGGTCCGAGGCTGTCAAGGTCCGCACGTCGGATGCGCCCCCGCCGCCTGCGCCGTCCACGCCGTAGGGCTCCGGGCCGCCCGCGCCGCCGCCATTGAAGCCGGCGCCACTGGCGCGGTCCTGGCCATTACCGGCGACTTCGACATACAGCGTCTGTCCCGGCGTGACCGCAAGGTCAGCGATCGCGACCGCACCAAAGCCACCCGAGGTGAACGTGTTCCCTCCACGACCACCCACCGCGACGACGTGCACACTCCTAACCCCCGCCGGAACGCCGAAGACCTGCTCGGTCCCAGTCGACGCGAACGTCACCGTCGCCGCCTGCGCGGCGGTGACGACCGGACCGAGCATCGCGAGGTAGGTGACGGCTACCGCCCCGGCGACCGCATACGCCGCCACGCGTCGTCCGACGCGGGAGCGCGCGTCGCCCCGGCCGACCATGGCGGCACCACCTTTCGCGTTCGTCGCTTGCTCCCTTGATCGTCCCGCGTCAAGCAGCGCGCAACATCCGCACACCGTACGGCTCGCGGATGCGTAGTTGCCCCCGTCGCCGCCTAGCAGTCATGACGCGGAATGCCGAGGCGCAGGAGCGAACGCCGCCGTCAGTCTCGCCGCGTCCTCGGCCTGTGGCTGGAAATGACATAGACCATCGTCGTGGTGATGTCGGGGCAGCCGCCACCACAGCGCCGCACGGATCGGCGAGGTCACCGATCCGTGCGGGCGCCGTCGAGGTGGACGGCTGCAGTCTGAGCTGAGCGCTCAGGGCTGGCCCTGGAATCCGATCGCGTCGGCGGCGAGGCCGGAGCTGTCGATCGTGTCGTTGCCGGTGAGCCCGGCGACCGTGAGGAGGTCGAGCTCCGGCGCGGCGGCCGCGGCGTCCCGAATGTTCACGGTCGCGGCGAGCCCGGTGACCGTGGCGCTGCCGTTGCTGCCACTCGCGGCGATCGCGTCGTCTCCGGTGGTGCCGTTGACCACCACGTGGTCGGTGGCGCCGTCGGAGCCCGAGCCGCCGATCGAGGGTGCCAGGTTGGCGTTCACGGTGGTCAGGTCGGTCCCGGACAGGTCGTTGGTCGTGACCAGATCGGCGCCGCCCAGCGCGTTGACGTCGACCTGCTCGACGTCGTCGAGGTCCATCGTGATCGTGCCCTGGGTGCGGAAGACGCGCGCCCGCTCGCCCTTGGCCGAGACGTCGAACTGCTCGGCGCCGCTGGCCCCGTTGAACGTCAGCTTGTCGTGGCCGCTGCCGCCTTCGACCACGTCGTTGGCGTCGCCGGGATCCCAGATGAACTCGTCGTTGCCCGAGCCGAGGTTGCCGGTGTCGACGCCGCCGTTGCCGTCGATGACATCGTCGCCACGCCCGCCGTTCAGCGTGTCCGCGCCGCCGCCGCCGAGCAGCGTGTCGTCGCCGCGCCCGCCGTCGATGGTCGCCGGCGTGTTGATCGCGCCGTTGACTGCGTCGAAGCTCACGAGGTCGTCGCCGTTGCCGCCGGTGATCGCGATCCGGGTGAACGAGTCACGGGCGACCGACACCACGCCGGAACCCGCGTCGACCTGGAGCGTCTGCGGCGCTCCGGGCGCCAGCCTCAGGGTGATCGTGTTAGGGCCGTTGTGGCCGTTGATGTTCAGGGTGCCGTTGTCGACAGCGACGTCGACCGGTTGCGCAGCGTGTGCCTGCGTAGTCGCGGCAAACGAGGCCGCTGTGAGCCCGGCTACAAGGCCGAGCTTGATGTTGAGGAGGTGCATGCGGTGGTAAACGCGCCCTCGTGCACGCTCCTTCCCGACGCGGTGTGCCATGGCGCACACAAGGTCGTGGCAGGCCGCCGGTCGCGGCGTACCGAGGTCGCAGACCGGACGTGCTCGCTGACATCGCGTACGACCACGCGCTAGCCGAGCAGGCCGTAGGAACCCGAAGCTCGCAGGCCGACAATCACCGATGCTGGAGGCGCGGACTGGCCGTACGGTGGAATCGGCACCAAGTTAGGAGGCCAGTCATGGGCCACGCGAAGCACTCCTTCATACGCGAGTGCGATGGCGACGGTCGCCGTCTTCATCGCGCTCGGCGGCGGAGCGTACGCTGCGAGCCAGCTCGCGGCGAACAGCTTCGGCACGAAACAGATCAAGAAGAACGCCGTCACCTCGTCGAAGGTGAAGGACCGCTCGTTGCTGCGGCAGGACTTCAAGGTCGGCCAGATCCCAGCGGGTGCCACGGGTGCCGCCGGGCCGAGGGCGACACCGGCGCGAAAGGCGAGACCGGCGCCCCAGGCAGCGGAATCCTCAAGCCGAAGGTCACGGGCGCTGGGAGCAGCGGCGCGCAGAACGTCATCGTCGACGTGAGTCCGTCTGACTTCACCTTCAACCAGCAGCCGACAAGGCCGAACTCGTGCTCGTCAGCGTCAACTGGACACCCGCCTGCCGGCACCTGCGGAGGCCTCGGCGAACAGGTGACGATCAAGCTCGACAACACCCAGCTTGCCTTGCAGCAAGCGGGAAAGGGCGGTCCCGGTCAGACCCTCAGCGCCACCGCCGGCATCGTCTCTGCGGCAACACCCACTCCGCACGCAGTCTCGGTGGGGATCGCCGACGACTGTCCCGGGGCCGAAAACGCGGCTGCCACCGCAACGGTCGAAAGGTTCGAGGTCGGCTAAGGGCGGTCGCGGCGCTTCTATCCTTCACGTAGCGCGCGGGCGGAAGTTCGCCGGGTCCGCGCGCGCCATCTGCGGCCATGCCCGTCCGGAAGAACTGGGAGGGCCACCGCGTCCAGGTAATCAGTGACACCTGGACCGACACCCACCCGACGTTCGTGGATGACCGCGGCGCGAGGCGCGTTCCTGATGGGGCTTCTCGCGGTGGTCGTCGCGGGCGCGGCGCTCGTGGTCGCGCTGACGCGCGATGGCGACGGCAATGCCGGTGTCATCCGCGTCGTGCGCTCCGTCAGCGCTCCGGCCGACAACGCGGTCGTCAAGGAGCAGTACGCGTACTGCCCGCAGGGCTACATCGCGATTGGCGGCGGCGGGAGCATCCCCGATGCGAGCAGCGGCACGCCGGGCGCTTCGATCTTCTGGTCCGCGCCGCATGGCAACGGCTGGCGCGTCGAAGCTCATGACGTGTTCCGCGGCAAGAGGCCGTGGGTCCTGACCGCGGTGGTGCTGTGCGCTCGCGGCCGGGAGGGGGAGCGCGTCGGCCAGTCGCTGCCGCCGGAGACGTGAGCTGACGCTCGGGCTCAATGCGGTTGTGCGCCGGCTGGCCTTGGAGGCCGGGGTGCGTGCCATCGCTGGAAGCGTCGTCGCCGCCGCTCCTGGTCGCGCGCTGGAACCCCTGGTCGCTACCCGTGTCGACCCGCGCCGCCTGTCAGGAGCGCGAGGTACTGGTGGATCAGCCGCACAGCCGTCGCGCCCTCGCCGACCGACGAAGCGACGCGCTTGATCGAGCCCGATCGCACGTCCCCGACCGCGAAGACACCCGGGAGGCTGGTTTCCAGGAGGAACGGCGGACGCTCGCGACCGTCCGCGGCCGCGTCGAGATGGGTGACCGCGAGGTCCTGGCCGGTCAGGATGAAGCCGTCGTCGTCGATGGCCAGCACGCCGTCGAGCCATGCCGTGCACGGGTCGGCGCCGATGAACACGAATACCGCGCCGGTCTCGTGCCTGCTGGTCGTCCCGTCGCGCGTCTTCGACGGTGATGGCCTCGAGGTCGCCGTTGCCGTGAAGCTCGCGGATCTGGGTGTAGGGGTGCAGCTCGATCGCGGGTCGTTGCGTCCACCTGGTCCACTAGGTAGCGCGACATGGTGGCGCCGAGGTCGCCTCTGCGGATGAGGAGGTCGACGTGATCGGCGTGCTTGGCGAGGAAGACCGCGGCCTGGCCCGCGGAGTTGCCGCCCCCGACGACGGCGACGCGCCGGCCGCCGCACAGCTGGGCCTCGACCGGCGTCGCCGCGTAGTACACGCCGGCGCCTTCGAACTCCGCCAGCCGCGGCACGTCGAGCCGCCGGTAGCTCGCGCCGGTGGCCAGCACGACGGTGCGCGCGCGAAGGCGCTGGCCGCCCTCGAGCTCGACGACGTGGTAGCCGTCCTCGTACGAGAGCGCGTCGACGCTCTGGGGAGCGACGATGCGCACGCCGAAGCGCGCGGCCTGCATCGTCGCGCGCTCCGCGAGCTCGGAGCCGGAGATCCCGGCGGGGAAGCCGAGGTAGTTCTCGATGCGCGACGAGGTGCTGGCCTGGCCGCCCAGCGCGACCGAGTCGACGAGCACGGTGGTGAGGCCTTCGGACGCCGCGTAGACCGCGGCTCCCAGGCCTGCCGGGCCGGCACCGACGATGATCGTGTCGCAGGCTTCCTCGGCCGCTCGATGCGGACTTGAGGTTCAGCGCCGCGGCGGCCTGGGCGGTGGTCGGGTTGCGCAGCACGACGTCGCCGGTGATGACGATCGGCGTTTCGCGCGGAGCGATCGAGAGCCCGCGCAGCAGCTCATCGGCGAGCGCGTCGGTCTCGAGGTCCAGGAAGCGGTGGGGGATCCGGTTGCGCGTCAGGAACTCGCGCAGCCGGCGGCTGTCGGGGGAGAGGTGCGAGCCGATGAGGCGCACCCCGGCGCCGAGTCCGATCAGCAGCGTCCGGCGGGCCATGAACGCGCCGAGGAGCACGTCGCCGAGCTGCTGGTTGTCCTTGATGACCTCGACGAGCTCGGCGTGGCTGAGCACGATCACCTCGCCGGCCGCGCGCACGACGGCCGTGTTGTACGCGGGCTGGCCGGTGATCAGGCCGAGCTCGCCGGCGAACCGCTGCTCGCTGTGTATCCCGATCGTCTCCTCACCGGGCGTCCCGAACCCGTTGACGATCGCCACGCGCCCGCTGAGCACGACGAAGAAGTCCGTCGTGGGCTCTCCGGCCCGGAAGAGGATGTCGCCCACATCCACCTGACGACGCCGGCCGGACGCATCGAGCGCGGCGATGAGCTCGTCGCCCAGCCGCGGGAATGCTGCGTCGTCGTCGAAGAGCTCTTCAGGCATGACACGAACGGTGCGAACCTATGCGCATGAGCGACGAAAGCATTTCAGGCCGCATCGAACGGCTCGTGGACGAAGAGCACGCGCTGCGAACGCGCGAGGAGAACGACAGCACGGACGATGAGGCCCTCGCCGGCGACCGTGAGCGCCTCGACCAGGTCAAGATCGAGCTCGATCGCTGCTGGGACCTGCTGCGCCAGCGTCGTGCGCGCCGCAGCGCCGGTGCCGATCCGGACGACGCCGAGGTCCGGGATGCGTCGACCGTCGAGGGCTACCAGCAGTGACGGGTGATCCCCGGCGTCCCCGGGGCCAGAACCATGCGTCACTCGACGAACTGCCGGCGATCGCCATCGGATGTCGGAACGTCGCCGCCGGTGGAGAGCGGTGTTGGCCATGATGTGGACGGCGAGCGCCGCGACGTCCTCGGGTCCGACGACCCGCCCGATGGGCAGGTTCTCGCGAAGCCCCTGGCGGCGGGCCTCGAGTCCGTCGCCGAGGAGCGAAGCGGACAACGGGGTGTCGACGAAGCCGGCAGCGATGAGGTTGACGCGAACCGGCGCGAGCTCGAGCGCGAGGGTCGCCACGAACGGAGGGAGCACGGCGGTGGCCGCAGAGGCAAGCCCGATCTCGCGGCGGATCCTCCGGCCACCCGTGCCGCCCATGAGCAGCAGTGTGCCGCCGGGCCGCATGCCGGCGGCGTTGCGCGCGACCTCCAGCCCCTGCACCACGTGGTCGCTGATCGCCTCGCGAACCTCATCCGCGTCCATCTCGAGCATTGCCTTGTAGTGCGGCCGCCGGCCGTGACCAGGACATGGTCGATCGGTCCCGGCAGGCCGTCGAAGAAGCGTTCCAGCGAGGCTGGGTCGTTCGCATCGAAGGCGGCGGTGCTTTGCGCGCCGACGTCTTGCGCTGCTTGCTCGAGCCGCTCGGGATCTCGGCCCGTGAGGATGACGTCTGCGCCTTCCGTGCGGGCGCGTCGAGCGGTTTCGAGGCCGATCCCGGCGCTGCCGCCGATCAGGACGACGGTCTGGCCGAGCAGCTCCGGCTCGTGGCCGATGGAGGCACTCGTCGTTGCGGTGGTCATGGCGCGCAACGTTGCCTTGCGGCGCGTCCGTTCGCGCCCGGTGACACACGTGTCACGTCCCTGGTCCCGGGCCACGACCAGTGATCCCACTGGCGCGACCGATGAGCTCTGGCAGTGACGCTGCGCGGCAACGCAACCCAAGGAGGCATCATGAGCAGCACTCCGATGAGCGCCGACGCCGCAACGGAGTCGTCCGGGACCGTAGGAGTCCCCATGGCGTTCGAGGTCACGACGTTGCCGGTCGCGGACGTCGATCGCGCCAAGGCCTTCTACCAGCGCCTGGGATGGCGTCTCGACATCGACTTCAAACCCACCGAGACACTCACGTGGCGTTCAGTTCACCCCACCGGGCTCGGCGGCTTCGATCCAGTTCGGGGAGGGCACGACGACGATGACGCCGGGCTCGCTCAGGGTCTACTGCTGATCGTCGAGGACATCGAAACCGCTCGTGACGACCTGATCAGCCGCGGCGTCGAGGTCAGCGAGATCTGGCACACCGTGCCCGGGAAGGGACAGGAGCCGGGCCTCGACCCGGAGCGCCGCTCGTACTTCAGCCGGGCGACTTCGCGGATCCCGACGGCAACGCCTGGCAGCTGCAGGAGATCACGGAGCGGCTCCCGGGCCGGGTGTGACCGATGGACGTTGCTGATCCTTCACAGCTCCTGCATGAAACGGCCGAGCACCACGGTGCGTTCGAGGCGGTCGCCCCCCGCACGACTGGTGGGACTGGTACGCGGCCTACATGGACGCTCGTGAGAACGGGAGCAGCCCGGAGGATGCCTCCGCCGCCGCGGGGCGGTACATGGCGGAGGTCAAGGAGGTGGTCGTGACGCCCTAGCCGAACGTGAAGACGTACGCGCGCACGCCGCGTCGAGGAAGGTGATCTCGAAGACGCGCTCGGCGACCGCGCCTCGCTGGCGGACGAGCTGATACATCCGCGGTTCGGAGACGGTGCCCTCGCCGGACTCGTCGACGTCGAGGCCGTGGGCATCGCCCGGCGGCTGGCCATCGAGGCGCACCGTGAAGCGGACCGGGGCGCCCGAGGCCGGCGGCGCGAGGACCAGGTTGAGGTCGCGCGCCTGGAAGCGGTACGCGATCGCACCGCCGGGCGCCTCGAGCGCGGCGGCCTCCTCGCTGACCGACCACTCGCCGGCGAGCGCCCACTGGTTGAGCGCGAGCTCGCCGGCGCTCCGGTCGCTGCGGCGCTCGCCGCGGGCGTGGCCCACGTAGGTCTCCGGGGATCCCAGGGTGCCCCAGTCGGCGGCCTGCGCGAGGCCCGCGGCGTCGACGCGGACGGTCTCCTCGTCGACCTCCAGCAGCTGCTGGATCGCTCGCTCGGTCTCCTCGTAGGCGCCCTCGCCGAAGTGCTGGAAGCGGACGCGCCCGTCGCGATCGACGAGGTACACGGCCGGCCAGTAGTTGTTGTCGAACGACCGCCAGATGGCGAAGTCGTTGTCGATGACGACCGGGTAGCTGACGTCCAGTTCGCGCGCCGCGCGCCGCACGTTGTCGAGGTCGTGCTCGAACCCGAACTCCGGGCGCGTGCGCGCCGACGACGACGAGCCCGCGGTCGCCGTACGCTCGTGCCACGCCCTGACGTACGGGAGGGTGCGCAGCCAGTTGACGCACGAGTACGTCCAGAAGTCGACGAGGACGACGCGCCCGCGCAGCGCGTCCGCCGTCAGCGGCTCGGAGTTGAGCCAGACGGGCGCTCCGTCGAGCGCGTCAATGGGCAGCCGAGACACTTTCCAGGGCGTCGTGGAGGCCCATGCGTGAGCTGATCCCGAGCTTGGTGAACACCTTGCGGAGGTGCCACTCGACGGTGCGCGGGCTGAGGAACAGCTGGGCGCCGATCTCGGCGTTCGTCCGCCCGTCGCGGGCGAGCCCGGCGATGTGCGCCTCCTGGGGCGTGAGCTCGTCGCGCGTGTCGTCGCGGCGCTTGCGCACCGTCTCGCCGGTGGCCAGCAGCTCGCGGCGCGCGCGTTCGGCGAACCCATCCGCGCCCATCGCGGCGAGCATGCTCGTGCGCCGTGCGCAGCTGCTCGCGTGCGTCGACTCGCCGGTTCTCGCGGCGCAGCCACTCGCCGTAGAGCAGATGGGCGCGGGCGAGATCGGGACCGAGCCCGCGTGGCCCAAGCCGGTCGATCGCTTCGCTGTAGAGGCGCTCGGCGGCTTCCCCCTCGCTCAGCAGCGCCCGCGATCGCGCCTCGATCCCGAGCCCCCAGTCGGCGTCGCTGCTCCCCCTGTGGGCCGCGAGTCGGTCGAGCGCGTCGGCTGCGAGCTCTGTCTTCCCGCTCCGCGCGGCGGCTTCGATCAGCTCGGCGAGCGCCCACGCGGACACGAACAGCTCGCGGGTGTCGTCGCTCGCGCGCTGCGGCGGCATCGAGCGCGTCCTCGTAGCGGCCGCGGCGTTCGCGACGACCGCGGCCGCCCAGTGTGCGTACTGGCACCGCCGTCCCCTGGCCTCCGGCGGTGGCGTCCCTGATGGTGGTCTCGATGAGCCAGGAGGCCTCGGCCTCCCGGCCGCGCAACGCGGCGAGCGCCAAGCGCGGCGTACGGCGCGACGCGGGCTCCGGTCGCCTCCGTGACCGCGTCGGCCTCGGCGACCAGCGAAGCCGCCTTCGCAAAGTCGCCGCCCAGTGCGACGACCTGGCCCAGGACATTGACGCCGACCGCGAGCACCGCGAGCGCGCCCGAATCGCGGGCGAGCTCGACGCCCCGGGCGGAGATCGCGACACAGCGCCTCGTAGTCCCAGACCGCGGCGGCGGCCGCTGTCGCCAGCCACCCCCAGCGCAGCACCTCCTCGATGGAGACCTCATCGCCGGCGAACGCGGTCGCCGCCGCCTCGAGAGCGGGCGCCGCTGCGTCCGTACCTTCGGTGAACAGCAGCGCGAGGCCGTCGAGCAGCAGATCGGACGGCCGCGGAGGGTCCGGCGCGCGGGGGGCGGCCGCCGCGGCCCGGCGATACGTCGAGCAGATCGCCGGCGCTCGGCCAGCCGACCGGCGAACAGGGATGCGCCCCATGCGTCGAGGTACGTCTCGCGCGCGAGCGCGGCGTCGAGCGGCTCGAGCGTCTTGGCGGCTCGCAGCAGCAGCGGCGGAGCTTCGCTCCCGCGGTCGTGGGAGTACGCGACCTCGGCGCGCAGGAGATCCGTGCGGGCGCGCCCGAGCTCATCCAGCGGCCCGGCCTCCGCTGTGGCCAGCAGCCCGAGCGCCGCGTCGAACGCGCCGGCCTGCACGTTGGCCTGCGCCGCCGCCAGGGTGCGTTCGCGCCCGGCGCGCCGGATCGGGCGTCAGCTCGGCCGCCCGCTCCAGGAACGCCGCTGCGGCCGCGAGGCCGCCGCGTGCCTGCGCCCGGCCGGCCGACCGCTCGAGCTCCGCGGCGACGTCCTCGTCGGGGCCCGCTGTCGGCGTGCGCGCGGTGCCACGCCCGGCGATCCGGTTCGAGCGTCGCGTCGGTCGCCTCCGCCAGCGCGCCATGTACGCGCCTGGCGCTCCTGCGGCCGAGGCCGAGCGGTAGACCGCCGAGCGCACCAGCGGATGCCGAAACCGCACCCGCTCGCCGACCTCGAGCAGCCCCGCCGCGCCGCGGCCGCGGCCGCGCCCGGCCGATCCCGAGCCGCCCGGCCGCGCGCCACAGCAGCGCCGGATCACCGACCGGCTCGGCCGCCGCCACCAGCAGCAGCAGCCGGGTCTCGTCCGGCAGCGCGTCGAGCCGCCGCAGGAAGCTCTCCTCGATCCGGCCCGACAGCGGCAGCACGTCCGGCAGCCCGAAGCCGCCGGCCAGCTGCGCCGCCGTGAGCCCGCGCGGGAGCTCCAGCAGCGCGAGCGGGTTGCCGCGGGTCTCGGCGACGATCCGGTCGCGAACCCGCTCGTCGAGCCGGCCCGGGAGCGACGGTCGCCAGCAGCGCGCGGGCATCCTCCTCGGTCGAGCCCGTCCGACCACCAGCTCCGGCAGGCCCACCAGCTCGCGGCTCGTCGCTCGGCTCGCGAATGGCGAACACCATCGCGACCGACTCGGCCAGCAGGCGTCGCGCGACGAATCCGAGGACCTGCCCCGAGGCGCCGATCGAGCCACTGCGCGTCATCGACGACGCAGAGCAGCGGCTGCTCCTCGGCGACCGCGGACAGCAGGCTGAGCACCGCCAGCGCGACCAGGAAGCGGTCCGGCGGCTCGCCCGGACGACAGGCCCAGCGCGACGCTCAGCGCGTCCCGCTGAGGCTCCGGAAGCGCGTCGAGCCGCTCGAGCATCGGCGCGCAGAGCTGATGCAGCCCGGCGAACGGCAACTCCATCTCGGACTCGACGCCTGCGATCCGGGCGATGCGAAAGCCCGCAGCCTGCTGGGCGGCGTATCGCAGCAGCGCCGTATTTCCGACACCCGCCTCGCCACGGATGACCAGGACCGCGCTCTGGCCCGCCGCGCACGTTCTCCAGCATCCGTCCAGCGCAAGTCGCTCGCTGGGCCGGCCGAGAAGACCCTGCGCGTGCGGGGCGGCCATGGGGTTCGGAGACTGAGGAGTCGATCCCCGCCCGAGCGGTCCGCGGCTGGGTAGGCTGGCCCGCCGAAGGCATGGCGGTCGACCTGGTCATCGACGTGGAGAACACGCCCGGGGCGCTGGCCCAGGTGGCGGCAGCGATCAGCGACGCCGGCGTGAACATCGCGGCAGCCACGTGCGTCGGGCCGGGTGACCGGGCGGAGCTCCACATCCTCGTCCCGCATGCCGAGGCCGCGAAGCATCTGCTGGCCACCTCCACTGTCACGGTCACGCGCGAGCGGCAGGTCGTCGTGGTCGACGTCGAGGACCGCCCCGGCGTGCTGGCCGACCTGACTCGCAGGATCGCCCGGGCCGGGGTCGATCTCGACCTCGTCTACGTCGCCACGCAGAATCGCGTGGTGTTCGGGGCTGCCGATCTCGACGCGCTTCGCGCCGCGCTGGCCTGAACGGCGTACCGTTCAGCCCACGGTGTTGATGTACATCGACACGCGCGAGCAGCGCCCGCTTCCGCCGCTCCATGAGCCGTGGAGGCCGAACCTCCGCCCGCTCGTGCCGATCGCCATCGCGGTCGCCCTGTTCGGCGTTGCGTCGATGGTCCCGCCGCTGGCCTCGTACGTGCTCACCCTCGTCGGCGGCGCGCTCATCGCCAGGACCTTGCGAAGCTGATCCCGAGCAGCAACGGGCTCGAAGAGCACCGTCAGTAGCGCGTCAGATTTCACATTCGCGTGAGCACAGGTTCACGGTGGCAGGGACGGATGAGCCGTACTGTCGTCAGGGGAGATGACGACCGGCGAGCAGCGATTCGAGATGCGGCTTGGGGCGCAACCGGCCAGTGTCGGCACGTTGCGTGCGTCCGTCGTCGAGTTCGCCCAGGAGGTCGGCTTCGAGGACACCGGGCCGATCGCCCTGGCGGTGAGCGAGGCGCTGACCAACGCCGTGTTGCACGCCTACCGCGACATGGAGGTGGGGGACGTTCGCGTCGTGGCCTGCAACAAGCCCGACCGGCTGGTCGTCGTGGTCCGCGACTATGGCGGGGGGATGCTCCCGCGCGCCGACAGTCCCGGCCTCGGGCTCGGGCTGCCGCTGATCAGCAGCATGACCGACGCGCTGCAGATCGAGGCGGCCGACGGTGCGGGCACGCTGCTGCGGATGCACTTCATGAAGCCTGTCGCTGCCGCCGCCTAGGCCGGCGGGCGGCGCGAGCCCCGCCGCCGACCCTGTCCGGCGTGGGAGGCCACGCTTCGCCGGGCCACCGGGCTCGTACGAGCGAGGCGGCTGGCCTCCGCTCGAACCTCGCGAGCATCGTGCAGGCCCGCGGATCTTCCCGACGAGCTCGCCCGCGACCAGGGCAATCCCATGCCGGAGGATCGGCTGCTCGCCGACGTCGAGGCGCTGCGAAGGGCGCTCAGCGAAGGCTGAGCGCGGCGCGGCGGAACGAGGACAGCGCCGGCTTCGGCGTGCCGTTCACGCGGTTGAGGCCGGTGTGCAGCCCCCAGAAGTTCTTGCCGCCCGCGTAGACCTCCTGGTCACGCCAGGCGTAGTACACGGCGCCGCGCAGCTTCAGCCGCTTGCGCGCGTTCCAGAGGCCGCGGATCGCCTGCGAGATGAAGCGGCCCTGGCGGTTGGAGCCCGCGGTGTACGCAGCACGCGGGCGCTCGCGGGCCCTGATCGGCCCAGCCGAACTCCGTCACGCGCAGGCCGACCTTCCTGGCGCCCAGCTTGTTGAGCAGCCGCCGGAAGCGGGAGACCAGCTTCACGACGCCCTTGCCAGTTGGCGCGTAGGCGTTCAGCGCGACGGTGTCGAAGCAGCCGCGCCCCCCGGCGCGCATCACGCGCGGCACGAATTTCGACGGCCACATCGAGCTGCGGATGTGGCTCTTGGGCAGGCCGGCGGTCGCGATCTCCGCGGCCGGGTCGACGGCCTTGATCTGCCGGTAGGCGCCGCACAGCATCCGCGCGTAGCCCTTCGGGCTCAGATGCGGGCGCCAGTAGACCGGCAGGTTGGGCTCGTTCCAGATCTGCCACGTCGTGATCGGGTGGCGCTCGATGCCCGGGTGCTGGTCCCAGAACGATCCGCGCGTGCCGTAGCGGGCCGCGAGCTGGGCGCCGTAGGCGCCGATGGCGTTCGGGTCAGCGGTCGGGTAGAAGCCGCGCAGCGCGCCCACCGCCGGCGTGGTGGTCAGCTCGGTCGGCGGGTTGAACAGGACGGGGATGATCTTGATCCCACGCTCGGCGGCCCCGCCGATGTAGTGGTCGAGGATGTCCCAGTTGAACGTGTCGCCCTTGCGCAGGTACTGCCAGTCGAACGTCTGGCGCAGGGTGCCCACGCCGGCGTTCGCGATGTCCTGGATCGCACCCGGCTGGTACATGTAGCCCATCGACTCGAACGTCTCGTCGCTCACGGTGCCGATGAACGGATTCGGCTTTGCGGCAGCGACGGACGGCGCGCTCAGGCAGAGCGCGATCGTGAACGCAAGCAACCGCTTGCGCCTCGTGAGCAGAGGTCCATGCATGCGGAAAAAACCTGGACCGAGGACTCCCTCATCCCCAACCAACAGAACGTTAAGTTCCCTATCGGACAGCGGCGGAAACCGCTTTAGATGAGAACGTGCCCGTTGGGTGCGGGTTGGCGAGAGGCACCGCGTAGATGCTTCGCCGCCTGAGTGCGCCCACCTTCTATACGCGCCGGGCCGGGCCGCGTAACACGGCACCCTAGAGAGACGCTCCCGTTTGCGCGGTCCGCTACCTCAAGATCGACACGACCTTCGACGATCGCCGAGGGGGTCGAGGACGAAGCGACGCTGGAGCTCCTGAAAGCCGCCGGGGCGGACTATGCGCAAGGATTCCTCCTCGGGCGGCCGGCTCCGGCCGAGCAGGTGGCACTCAACCCGGGAGGTGGAAGGTGAAGGGCTTCAGGGATTTCCTGCTGCGGGGCAACCTCGTGGATCTCGCCGTCGCGGTCGTGATCGGCGCAGCGTTCGGGGCGCTCGTCGCGGCCATGGTCGCGGACCTCGTGACGCCGATCATCGCTGCCATCGGCGGCAAGCCGGACTTCAGCAACCTGTCCTTCACGATCAACAACTCGAAGTTCGACTACGGCCATTTCCTCAACGCCCTGATCACGTTCATGACCATCGCGGCGGTCGTCTACTTCTTCGTCGTCAAGCCGTTCTCGGCGCTGCTCGAGCGCCTGATGCCCAAGAAGGACATCGGTCCGACGCGCGAGTGCCCCGAGTGCCTCTCGGACATCCCGGTCGCGGCCAGGCGCTGCTCGTTCTGCACGTCCGCAGGTCGGCCCCGCTCCCGCAGCAACACCCGCATGAGCACGAACCGAGCCATCCGCCTCGCGAACCGGCCCGTCGGCCTGCCGACCGACGACGACTGGGAGCTCGCCGAGGAGCCCGTCGGCGAGCCGGGCGAGGGCGAGGTCCTCGTCGAGGTCACCCACGTCTCGCTGGATCCCGCGATGCGCGGCTGGATCAGCGAGGCCGCCTCGTACGCGCGGCCCGTCGGCATCGGCGAGGTCATGCGCGCCATCGCGCGTCGGCCGCGTGGTCGGCCTCGCGCGACGAGCGCTTCGCCGAGGGCGATCACGTCTCCGGCCTGCTCGGCGTGCAGGAGTACGCGGTCGTCCCGGGCGACGCGCTGCAGAAGATCGATCCGAACGTCGCGCCGCTGCCGACGTGGCTCGGCGTGCTCGGGATGCCCGGGCTCACCGCCTACTTCGGCCTGCTCGACATCGGCCGGCCCGAGCCGGGGCAGACCGTCGTCGTCTCGGGCGCCGCGGGTGCGGTCGGCAGCCTCGTCGGGCAGATCGCCAAGCTCCAGGGCGCCCGCGCCGTCGGGATCGCGGGCGGCCCCGAGAAGTGCGCCTACCTGACGGACGAGCTCGGCTTCGATGCCGCCATCGACTACAAGAACGAGGACGTCGGCAAGGCGCTGCGCGCCGCGTGCCCGGACGGCATCGACGTCTACTTCGACAACGTCGGCGGCGAGATCCTGGACGCCGCGCTCGCGCGGCTGGCCTTCAACGCGCGCGTGGTGATCTGCGGGGCGATCTCGCAGTACAACTCGACCGAGCGGATGCGCGGGCCGTCGAACTACATGTCGCTGCTGGTCAACCACGCGAGCATGACCGGCTTCCTCGTCTTCCACTACGCCTCGCGCTACGCCGAGGGCGCGCGGCAGATGGGCGAGTGGGTCGCCGCCGGCAAGCTCCAGGCCAAGGAGGACGTGGTCAGCGGGATCGAGCAGTTCCCGCAGGCGTTGCTCAAGCTGTTCGAGGGCACCAACGACGGCAAGCTCGTGCTCGCCGTGCGCGACTAGAGGTCCAGGTCAACCCGTCGCCGGGCAGCGCCACGCAGGGCTCCTTCAGGCCCGGGTCCGGGCGCGCGCCCGCGCTGCGCGCCAGCAGGACCGGCCGCCCGCACGGGCGCGCCACACGCCGGTAGTCGCGCGCGAGGAGCCGGGCGGTCGCGCCCGAGCGGTCCAGCCCGAACGCCGTCGTCGGTTGCGCCTGCACGATCCAGGTCGGCCGGCGCGGCGAGGCGAGCAGCGCGCGGAGCTCCGGCTCGGCGTTCGGGACCGAGTCCATCATCAGGCTCCAGTGGTACGGGAACGGCGAGGGGAGGCCGCTGTAGAACAGCACGTTGACCTTCGCGTACAGGACGTACGCCGTGTCGCCGGGCAGCGCGCGGTCGTGCAGGTAGTCGCCGAGCACGACGGCGCCGCGCTGGTACTGCGACGGACGGCCGAGCGCCACGTGGTCGACGCTCGTCGTCAGGCCGATCGCGAGCGCGGCCGCGCAGAGGGCGGCGCCGATGCGCGGCCGCCATGCCACGACCGCCGCGACGCCGACGGCCGTGACGGGGATGAGCTCGATCAGGTAGTGCGCCCAGTAGCTGCCGCCGCCGAGCACGCCGCGCCAGCCCCGCGAGCAGCCAGGCCGACAGCACGCCCGCGGTGACGCGGCGGCTGCGCAGCGTGACGATGCCGGCGATCGCGACGAGCAGCGGCCAGCGCCAAGCCCGGAGCCCAGGGCGGCCTTCCCGATCGAGGCGAACCTCGTCGCCACGTCGCCATGCGTCAGGGCGTGGACGGCGTCGAGCCGGAAGCCGGCGAGCGCATAGGCGACCGAGTCGGGGTTGTGGTGGGCGGTGTGCGCCAGCCGTTCCCAGACGACCAGGCCGAGGCCGACCCCCGCGACGCCGCCCGCGTAGGCCGCCGCGCGCGCGGCCGTGCGGCGCCACGGCACGTCCACGCCGCGATCAGGAGGCCTGACGACGCCGGCAACGAGCGCGTCGCCGAACGACTGCTTGACGAGCAGGGCGAGCGCGGCGCATGCACCTGCGCCCGCCAGCCACCAGCCGGCGCCCCGGTCGCGTCCAAGCCCGCAGAGCAGCAGCAGCACGGAGGCCGCCGACGGAATCACCGCGAGCAGCTCGGCGGGCGTGAAGACGGAGTCCAGGAGCACCGACGACGAGAGGCCACCGGCGAGCAGTGCTGCGGGCAGCGCCGCGCGGCGCCCCGCGACGCGAGCGGCGAGCAGCGTGCACACCACGACGATCAGGGTCGCCGCGATCATCCCCAGCACGCGGACGCCGGTTGCCCCGCCCGCGTCGTTGGCCAGGCGGTAGGCGAGCACGAGGAGCGGTGGGCGGTCCAGGAAGTACGGGCCGTACGGGAACGGGTGGGAGTGGTGCCAGGCGCGCGCGACCATGCTCACGCCGGCCTCGTCGCGCCCGAGCGGCGCGTCGAACCATGGCGCTCGCAGCGCGAGCGTCAGCACAATGCCTGCTCCTGCGCTTGTAGATGCCGACGGCCATCGCGGCGACACGTCCACGCCTCGAGGCTACGCGCCGCCGACCTGACTGGTTCCTGAGCGGCTAGGCGTCCTTGAGCTTGCGCGTGTCGCGCGGCGGGAGGATCGGGTCGCCGCGCTGCGGCCGGCCTGCGATCTCGCGGCCGCGCGTCAGCTCGGCGTCGAAGACCGCGCCGAGCAGGATCGCGACGTTGGAGATCCACAGCCAGACGAGGAACACGATCACGCCGCCCAGCGAGCCGTAGGTCTTGTTGTAGTTGCCGAAGTTCGCCACGTAGAGCGCGAACAGCGCCGACGCGGCGATCCAGACGAGGACGGCGAGCAGGCTGCCGGGGCTGACCCAGCGCAAGCCGGGCTGCTTGACGTTCGGCGCGCCCCAGTACAGGACGGCGACCATGATGCTGACGAGTACGACGAGCACCGGCCACTTCGCGATGTCCCAGACCTGGACGGCGGTGTGCCCGACGCCGACGAGGTTGCCGACCTGATCGGCGAGGCCGCCGGTGACGACCACGGCGATCGCCGACGCGGCCATGAGCAGCACCATCAGCAGCGTGACGCCGATCTGCAGCGGGCGCAGCTTCCAGAACGGGCGGCCCTCGCCGACCTCGTAGATCGCGTTGGCCGCACGGGAGAAGGCGCCGACATACGCCGAGGCGGACCACAGCGCGCCGGCGAGGCCGACAGCGAACAGGATCCCCGCGGAGCCCTTGCTCGACTGCAGCTCGCGGATCGCGTTGGTCATGATCGACCGCGCCGACCCGGGGCGGAGCTGGCGATGTTGTCGATCAGCGACTGCGCGGTGTCCGCGCCGGCGAGGCCGATGAGCGAGACGAGCACCAGGAGCCCCGGGAACAACGCCAGGATGCCGTAGTAGGTCAGGGCGGCGGCCCAGTCGCTGAGGTCCTTGCCCCTGAACTCGGCGACGGTGCGCTTGAGCACGCCGAACCAGGAGCGCTCGCTCAACTCGGTCGGGCTGTCTATCGCCTCGGTGGCCATGAGACCTGGGTGCCCGTTGCACCCAGGTCCCATGCGCCCACATCAGGCGGCGGCGCCCGCTCGCTCGCGCCCCGCGAGGGCCGCGATGCGGGCCCGGTGGGCGCCGCCGGCGCCCAGCAGCGCGCTGTCGAGCTGCGCGCGCTTGTACAGCCAGTGCACGTCGGCCTCCCAGGTGAAGCCGATGCCGCCGTGCAGCTGGATCGCCGAGCCGGTGACCGAGCGGCCGGCCTCGCTCGTCCACGCCTTCGCCATCGCGGCGGCCATCGGCAGCCGCTCCGGCTCCGCGTCGGCGGCCCAGGCGGCGTAGTACGTCGCGCAGCGGCCGCCCTCGGTGTCGAGCAGCATCTGCGCCGCGCCGTGTGTGGACGGCCTGGAACGTGCCGACCGGGACGCCGAACTGCTTGCGCTCCTTGACGTACTCGACGCGTCATGTCGAGCGCGCGATGGCAGACGCCGACCAGCTCGGCGCTGACCGCGACGAGCGCGCGGTCGAGCGCCGCGCCGACATCGCCCTCGAGCGCCTCCGCGCTGCCGGTCGCGCGGCCGTGGCGGCGCGTCGGAGTCGATCGACTCGACCTCCTCGACGCCGTCGCCGCGACGAGCGCGGCGCGCCGCCGCGGCGTCGACGACGACCACGACGTCGGCGCCGGCCGCGTCGGGGATCAGCGCGTCGGCGGTCGCCGAGCGCGCCGCGCAGCTCGCCGGACGCGAGGCCGGGCAGCCAGCGCTCCTGCTGGGCGGCTGAGCCGGCGTGCTCGATCGCCAGCGCGGCGAGCGCGCTGCCCAGGAACGGCACCGGCGCGCACGCGTAGCCCAGCTCCTCGAGCAGGACGCACAGCTCGACGATGCCGAGCCCCTGGCCGCCGTGCTCCTCGCCGACCGCGATGCCGGGCCAGCCCAGCTCGCCGAGCTCGCGCGCGAGCGCGTCGTCGTAGGTGCCCGCCTCGGCGGCCTCGCGGACCTTGGCCATCGTCGAGCGGTTGGCCAGCAGGTCATGCGCGGTGCGCTTGATCTCCTGCTGGTCCTCGGACAGTGTGAATCGCATCTGCGGTCCTCCTAGCGAGCGCGGGGGAGGCCGAGCACCCGCTCGGCGACGATGTTCTTGAGGATCTCGGTCGTGCCGCCCTCGATCGAGTTGCCGCGCGCGCGCAGCAGCTCGTAGCTCCAGCGGGTGTCCTTGGTGAGCGCGTCGGGCCCGACGATGTCGGCCGCCACCTGCGTGAGCTGCTTGTTGGTCTCCGACCACATCAGCTTCACCAGCGAGCCCTCGGGGCCGGGCTGGCCGTACTGCTCGATGACGCTCAGGCCGCGGTATGCGGTCAGGCGCAGGATCTCGGTGCGCATGTGCAGGTCGGCGAGCTTGTCGGCGATCCGCGGGTCGTCCAGCGCGCCCGTCGCAGCGGCCTCGTCGAAGAGCTCGTCGAGCAGCTGGCGCATCCGGACCTGGAGGAAGAAGCCCAGGCCCGGCGCGCTCGTTCATGAGCGTCGTGAGCGCGACCTTCCAGCCGTTGCCCAGGCCGCCGACGATGTTCTCGTCGGGGATCCGCGCCTCCTCGATGAACAGCTCGTTGAACTCGGGCGCGCCGGTGATCTGCACGAGCGGGCGCACCTGGACGGCGTCCTGCTCCATGTCCATGACGAAGTAGGTCAGGCCCTTGTGCTTCGGCGCGTCCTGGTCGGTGCGCGCGACGAGCATGCACCACTTCGAGTACTGCGCGCCGGAGGTCCAGACCTTCTGGCCGGTGACGACCCACTCATCGCCGTCCTTGACCGCGCGCGTCTTCAGCCCGGCGAGGTCCGAGCCGGCCTCGGGCTCGCTGAAGCCCTGGCACCAGATCTCCTCGGCGCTGAGGATCGTGGGGAGGTAGCGCTCCTTCTGGCGATCGTCGCCCCAGACCATCAGCGTCGGTCCGCGCGAGCAGCAGGCCCAGGACGTTCGACGGCAGCGGCGCGCCGGCCCGCCCCATCTCCTCGAAGAAGATCGCCGTCTCCATCAGCGACGCGCCGCGACCGCCGTACTCCTTCGGCCAGTGCACGCCCGCCCAGCCTCCGTCGTTGAGCCGGCGCTGCCACTCGGTGCGCCAGTGGTAGCTCGCATCCTCGTCGGCGGGCTCGTCGCCTGGGGGGTTGGCTGCGAGCCATTCGCGCAGCTCGTCGCGGAACGCGAGCTGGTCGTCGGTGAACGTCAGGTCCACGGGGTCAGTCCTCCTGGTGATGGGTGAGCACCGCTTCGGCGCAGGTGCAGAACACGTCCTCGAGCTCGCGCACGTCGCCGCCCGCCCGCAGGCGCTCGGCGACGAGCTGCTCGGTCCCGGCGCACAGGACCAGCAGCGCGTCGGGGTCTGGTTCGCGCAGCGTCGGGTCGGCGGCGCGGGCCTGGGAGAAGCTTGCGTGGTAGCGATCGGCGAAGCGGCGCAGCGCGTCGGCGCGCGCGGCCAGCGCGGCGGCGCCGACGGCATGGATCTCGTCGATGTAGATCCGCGCGAAGTGGTCCGTGCGCGCGAGCTGGGCGAGGTAGGCGCGGATGCCCGCGCGCAGCTGGGCGCGCCAGTCGCGGTCGCGTCCGGTGGACCGCCTCGCGCACGGCGCCGAGCAGGTCGTCGACGCCCTGGTTGTAGGCGTCCAGGAAGCACGCCTCCTTGGACGCGAAGAGCTCATAGAACGTCGAGCGGCTGACGCCGGCGGCGCTGACGACGTCGGCGACGGTGGTGGCGGCGTAGCCCTTCTCGGCGACGACGGTCGCCATCGCGGCGAGCAGCCGCGCGCGCTGTGACGAGGCGATGTCGACCGCGTTCACCCCGTGTACCTTACAGGTACACGGGGTGGGTGGCGGTTACGAGGACTTCGCCTTGGCGCGCGTCCGGCTGCGCGGCGCGGTGGTGCGGCCGTTGGCCGACGTGCGTGCGGGCTTCTTGCGCGCCGCCGGCTTGGCGGTGGCACGCGCCTTCGTCGTGCGGCGCCTGCGAGCCGGCTTGGCGCCGGCGGGCTTGCGCTCGCGCGCGGGAACCGCTTCGCGGATCACGGCGCCCGACAGCGTGACGAGCTGGCGGCCGAGGAACGCCTGCATGCGCTCCTCCTCGCGGCGAATGCCCTTGGCGAGCTTCGCCGTCTCCTTGTCGCCGAGCTTGTCGGCGATCGCCTCGATCACCGTGTAGTGCGCGATCTCCTCGGCCTCGTTCCAGAAGGCGTCGCGGATGTTGCGCAGCTCGTTGTCGGCGACGCCGGTGCCGCGCAGGATCTGCACCGGGCCCTTGGCCGCCGCGGCGGCCTTGTTGGCGAGCGATGTGACGGCGGTGACCGCTTCACCGACCGCGTCGGGGCCCGGGACGTTGCCGGCGTCGGCCTTGCCGCCCAGCGCCTTGATCCGCGCGCTCAGACCACGGGCGTGCGCCTTGGTCTCCTTGAGGTGCTCGCGCAGCCTCTTCTTGATCGGCATGTTCAGGGTTCGACCGATCTGTGCCTGCAGAGCGATCTCGAGCTGCTTCTCCTTGCCATAGGCCTCGTTGAGGTACTTGACCAGGACAGCGTCGCGTGAAGTGAGGTCAGCCATGCAGCGGCCTTACCCGGTCCGCAAGGCCTCAACCGTCCACTAGACTCAGCCTCCCGCGGTGGGCGTAGCTCAGCTGGTAGAGCTCCTGGTTGTGGTCCAGGCGGTCGGGGGTTCGAGTCCCCTCGCTCACCCTCATGAAAGCCCCGCGAGTCGTCGGGGCGTTCGGTCGACGACGATCGTTGCGTCGTTCCGCAGCCTCACGAATGGTCTGTCGCCTGCTGCCGGGGTGGTTGTTGGTGGTTGCGTCGGCCTTCGGCGTCACGTCGGCGCAAGCAGCCGCCGGGACAGCGGACACCGTCGTCGCGGCGGTCCCGGCCGTTCGTCACCTCAGCGCCTATCGCACGGTGACGGCCTGGTCGCACGCGGTAGGTGACCCGCGCGCCGGCGTGTTCCGTGTCGCGTATCGGCGCGGCGGCGTCACTCGCGAGCTCCCGGGGAGATTCAGCAGCCCGGACGTGGACCCCGATCTCGGGCCCTCACGCGACGGGCGCAGCGTCGTGCTGGTCGTGAGCCGCTGCGGGCGCCGCGGGTGCGCTGTCCAGAGCACCGACACGCGCAGCGGAAGGACGGTCCGGGTCCACGGGCTGGGACGGCTGCATTGCGCAGGACTCATCTCGCCGTCGACGTGGCGGGGCACGGTAGCCGTCGTTGGCGAGCGGTGCGGTCGCAAGGCCGTCGACGCCCTGTACGTCCGCGATCGCTCCGGAGGGGTGCGTCGGCTGATGGGGCTGGATCAGGCAGCGTCCACCGAGACGGATGTCGACGGCGCGCACGCTGTGATCTCCCAGGGCAGCGACGCGTCCGTGAGCATCGTTGCCCTCCGCACGGGACGCAGCCGGGTCGTGTGGCAGGGTGATTTCAGCGCCTCGTTCGAGGACGCCCCCAGCTCCCCGGCGCTCGACGGCGGCGTCCTGTTCTGGCTCGAGACGGACGGTGCCGTCGGCCGCGGGCCCACGCAGTGGCTCGCAGCCGCACCGGCGACGGTGCGCCCGGCCACGGCGTGTGGGCGCCGCCGGCTGTCCGGGGCCATCGAGTTCGTCCAAGCGATCGCCATCGCGGATCGACGGCTCGTCTATGCGTCTCCCGATGCCGTCATGCGGCGGGCCGGGACCCGAGCTGCACCACCAAACGCCTGGTGGCGTCCAACGGCCATCGGCTGAGTTGTGGTCCAGGCGGTCGGGGTTCGAGTCCCCTCGCTCACCCCTCATGGAAGCCCCGCGAGTCGCGGGGCTTTCGTCGTTCAGGCGAGGGGGCCTGCGGAGAAGTACGTACGAACAGCCTCGGCGCGCCACGGATGCGGGCCCGTGTGCGTCGGCGCATGATCGCCGGTTGGGCGCCGCGATCCGAGTCCGGAAGGAGCAGTGAGGGTCATGAAGCGCGTCGTCGTCGATCACTACGGTGGCCCGGAGGTCTTGAAGGTGGTGGAGGAGGACGATCCCCGACCGGGTCCGGGCGAGGTGCGCGTCCGGGTCCTGGCGGCGGGCGTGTCGTTCACCGACGCCCAGCTGCGCGCCGGCACGTACATCCCCGGCGGGCCGAAGCCGCCGTTCACGCCCGGCTACGAGCTCGTCGGCGTCGTCGAGGAGCTCGGCCCGGGCTGCTCGCGGCTGCGCGTGGGAGACCGCATCGGCGCGCTGACGGTGTGGGGCGCCGACGCGGACCGCGTCTGCGTGCCGGAGGCGGGCGCGGTCGAGGTGCCCGAGGACCTCGACCCGGCGGAGGTCCTGAGCCTCGCTCTTCCCGTACATGACCGCCTACCAGGTGATCCACCGCACCGCGATGGCGAAGCGCGGGGAGACGGTGCTCGTGCACGGCGCGGCCGGCAGGGTCGGCGTCGCGGAGCTCGAGCTGGGAGCGGTGGCCGGGCTTCGCCTCTATCGGGACCTGTTCGGCGCGCGACAGCGCCGCGGTCGAGCGGCTCGGCGCGGTCGCGATCGACTACCGCAACGAGGACTTCCTGGCGCGGGTGCGCGAGCTGACCGGCGGCGAAGGCGTGGACGTCGTGCTCGACTCGCTCGGTGGCCCGATTTCGCTTCGCTCCTTCCGCGCGCTGCGGCCGGGCGGCAGGCTCGTCGTGTTCGGCCGCTACGCCACGCTGTCGCACGGGCACAAGAACTGGCCGGCGGTGATCGAGTGGTACGCGGCGATCGCGGCCGTTTGGCTCTGGGCCAAGCTGTCGCCCCGCCGGCGGGTGCTCACCTACCAGATCCAGAAGTTCCGTGACCACGCGGCCTGGCGCGACGGAGCAGTGGGCGGGGAGCCCCGCTACCCGGAGTGGTTCCGGGAGGACTTCGGCGCGCTGCTCGAGCTGCTCCGCGAGGGCAAGATCCATCCGGTCGTCGCCGAGCGCCTGCCGCTCTCCGAGGCGCGCCACGCGCACGAGCTGCTGGAGAGCTCGGCGTCGAAGGGAAAGCTCGTCCTCGTGCCCTGAGCCGATGACAACGCTCATCGATGGCCCGCGATACCTGCCCATCGCCGAGCACGGCCTGATCGGCGACCTCCACACCGTCGCGCTCGTCGGCACGGACGGGACGATCGACTGGTACTGCTGCCCGCGGTTCGACTCGCCGAGCGTCTTCGGAGCGATCCTCGACGCCGACCGCGGGGGCCTTCCGCATTGCGCCCGACTGCGACGGCTGGCGCTCCAAGCAGCTCTACCTCCCCGACACCAACGTCCTCATCACGCGCTTCCTGACGCCCGGGGGCGTCGGGGAGGTGCAGGACTTCATGCCTCCGCTTCGCAGACCGATCGTGATCCGCCGGATCGTCGTCGTGCGGGGCACGATGCGCTTCATCGTCGACGTGGCGCCGCGCTTCGACTACGCGCGCAGCGGTCATGAGATCGGGCTCACCCCGCAGGGCGCGGTCTTCAGCTCCCGTGACCTGACGCTCGGCCTCTCGACGCCGCTGTGAGCTCGAGGTCGTGGACGACCGCGACGTCCGCGCGCGTGTCGAGCTTCGCGCCGGCGAGACGACCACCTTCGAGCTCGTGACCAGCGAGCCGCCCGAGGTGTCTTCGGAGGCCGACATCGCCGCCGAGTTCGACGCCACTGTCGCGTTCTGGCGGCGCTGGCTGCGGCGCTCACGCTACAGCGGGCGCTGGCGCGAGACCGTGCATCGCTCCGCGCTCACGCTCAAGCTGCTCACGTACGCGCCCACCGGCGCGATCGTCGCCGCGCCCACCACCAGCCTGCCGGAGGAGCTGGGCGGCGTGCGCAACTGGGACTACCGCTACACGTGGCGCTGATCAGCGCCGCGTACAACCTCGACCGAGAGCTCGGGTGAATGCCATGGGACTCGCCTCACCACCACCCCAGGCCGTTGTCGTGTTCGGAGCGTCGGGCGACCTGGCGCGCCGCAAGCTGCTGCCGGCCCTCTATGACCTCGCGTGCGAGGGCATGTTGCCCGAGCGCTGCGCGATCGTCGGCTCGGGAGCGAGTCGCCTCGGCGACGTGGGCTTCCGCGAGCGGGCCCGCGAGGGGGTCCAGGCGTACGCCCGCCACCGGCTCGACGAGACGCGCTGGCAGGCGTTCGCGCAGGGACTGTCGTACGTCTCGGCGCCGCTCGACGACCCCGTCGCCTTCGGCGCGCTGCGCGAGCATCTGGTGACGCGCGAGGCCGAGCTCGGCGCGCAGAGCCGGCGGCTCTTCTACTGTGGCACGCCCCCGTCGGCCTTCCCGACGATCGTCAGCCGGATTGCCGAGGCGCACCTCGAGGAGGGCGCACGGATCGTGCTCGAGAAGCCGATCGGACACGACCTGGCGAGCGCCCGCGAGCTCGCCGGCGTCGTCCGCGCGGTCTTCGCCGAGCCGCAGGTCTTTCGCATCGACCACTACCTCGGCAAGGAGGCCGTTCAGAACATCCTCGCGTTCCGGTTCGCCAACCTGATGGTCGAGCGTGCGTGGTGCGGCGAGGCAGTCGACCACGTCCAGATCACGGTCGCGGAGTCCGGCGGCATCGAAGAGCGAGGCCGCTACTACGAGGAGGCCGGCGCGCTGCGCGACATGGTCCAGAACCACCTGTTGCAGGTGCTCGCGTTCGTGGCGATGGAGCCGCCCGCGTCGCTCGCGCCGGAGGACGTCCGCGACCGCAAGACGGAGCTGCTCGAGGCGGTGCGCACGTTCTCCGCCGACGAGCTCGTCCGGGGCCGGTATACGGCCGGCGTGGTCGAGGGACAGGAGGTGCCTGCGGCGGCGTCGACCGTCGAGACGTTCGTGGCGCTGCGCGCGTGGGTCGACAACGCACGCTGGAAGGGCGTCCCCTTCTTCCTGCGCACGGGCAAGCGGCTGCCCCGTCGCACGTCGGAGGTCGCGATCGTCCTGCGCGAGTCCGAGCGCCAGCTGTTCGAGGGCGCGGGCATCGCCGGTCTGCCGGCGCACCATCTGGCGCTGCGCATCCAGCCCGACGAGGGCATCTCGCTGGTCTTTCGTGCGAAGGAGCCCGGGCCGGGGATGGCGCTCGACGCCGTCCCGATGGACTTCTCCTACGGCGGCTCGTTCAGGACGCGGCCGACGGAGGCCTACGAGCGACTCCTGCATGACGCGATGATGGGTGATCAGACGCTCTTCCTGCGCGAGGACGCGGTCGAGCGGTCATGGGAGATCGTGGCTCCCGTCCTCGACGCTTCCGGGACCACGCATCCCTACGCCGCGGGGACCTGGGGCCCGAGCGCCGCAGACGCGCTGATCGCCCCACGCGCGTGGCGCCCGGGTTGAAACCCAGGCTTCAGAGGGCGCAGCGCGCAGCGAGGACCGTGGCGCGCAGCTCGCCGGGCCGGCCGCCGTAGTACAGCGGGCCGGCGCCGTCGGTCAGCAGTTCGCGGACGATCGCCACGCCACGCACGCGCGGGCTGGGCCCCATGAGCGCCTGGGCCAGGTCGTCGATCTCCCGGGCGCAGGCGCGCACGGACGCAGCGGCGACCGGAACCTCCGGTCGCAGGTACTGCGCGAGCGCGGAGTCGTCGAGCGAGCACACGGCGTCGCGCAGCGAGTTGGCCAGGCGCACCCGCGCCGCCGGGCGGACGAGTTGGTCGGCGCGCATCGCCAGCCGCGGGTCGGTGGCCGGGCTCCGGCCTTGGGCGAGCAGCCGGTCGAGCCGGCCGCGCTGGGCGAGGACCTGCAGCCTGAGCAGCGGCGGTCGGCGGCCCTCGTGCTGATGGGTGGTGGCAACGTCGAATGTGGACATGCCGGCGACGCTACGGCCCGCGAACGCCGCTGAAATCGTGGAGACCCACAGAAGTGGGGCAATGTCGTGGATATCCACGATCTTGGTTGCAACGGCCGTGGAGCGCCGCGAGTATTGGCACCCCGACCGGCTGGAACCCAGATGGCAAGTGGTGCGATGCGAGGTGAGGCGGTGCTCGGGTCCGGCGCTCTGGGTCGTCAGCGCCTGTGGAGCGGTCGGTCGGATCGGTGGCGCGTCGCAGGTGGATGCGTCCTCGTCGCCGCGACCGCCGCCTTTGCGGTTCCCGCGTATCGCGACATGAAGCCGCTGTACGAGGCGGTGCTCGGGGGACCGCTCGCACCGACCTACGCGCTGCTCGGAGCCGCGCCGGCGGTCGTGCTCGTCGCAGCCGGCCTGCTCGCCTGGTGGAGCCATCCCGCCAGTCGCATCGGCGTGCTGCTGATCCTGGAAGGCGTGACCTGGAACCTCGGGACCATCGTGTACTCGGCCACGTACATCCCCGGCGGCACCGAGCTCGCGGCCGTCGCCTCGTACGTGAGCTACGCGATCGGTGGCCACATCCTGCTGAGCTACCCGAGCGGCCGGCTGCGCGAGAGCAGGGACCGTGTGCTCGTGGCGCTGCTGTACCTCGGCGTTCGGGCCGGCGATCATCGTCTGCTTCTCGTTCCATGCCGCCTATGGGCCGGGGTGCCCGGTCAGCCCCGCCAATGCGTTCCTCATCACGCCGAACGACACGCTCGACGTGGCGTTCAACGGCGGCTGGTTCGCCGTGACGGCGGTGTTGATGGCGGTGACGGGGCTCCGGTCGGTCCCGCGCTGGCGCGCGGCGACGCCCGTCTCCCGTCGCTCCCTCGCGCCGGTCTACCTGACGCGCTGGATGCTGGCCGGGTCGATCACGCTCTGGTGCGCCGTCGGCGCCGGGGTGCTCTTCACGGACGTGACGAAACCGAACCTGGCCCTGCAGATCCCGGTCAACCTCGCGGCCATGGCGGCGGCGGGGGCATTCTCGTGGTGTTCCTGCGCACCGCCGCAGCGGGGTCGGCCGCCGGCAGGCTCGCGCTCGACCTCGACGGCGCACCGCTTCCCGCGGGGCGGCTGGAGCAGGCTGTGCGATCGGCGCTCGGCGATCCGGACGCCCGGCTGCTCTTCCGTGACAACGCCGGAACCTCGTGGGTCGACTCGCAGGGCGTCGTGGTGCCGCCGGCCGAAGGACGGTCGATCACGCTCTTCGACGGCATGAGCGGCAGCGCCCTGGAGCACGACGCCGCGTTCGACGACGATCCCGCTGTGGTCGAGGCGGTCGGTGCGGTCGCCGGGCTCGCGCTCGAGGCCGAGCGCCTGCGGGTGCTGCTGCGTGCGGCCGGGAACCGCGACCGGCCGCAGGCCAACGGCGCTCCGGCTCTGCGCAGCCTGCTGACGGCACGCGAGCGCGAGGTGCTCGCGCTCGTCGCCGAGGGCCTGACCGACGGGGCGATCGCGCAGCGCCTGTACCTGACGCGCCGTACCGTCGAGACCCACCTCGGGCACGTCTTCGCGAAGCTCGGTGTGCCCTCGGGAAGCAGCCAGAACCGGCGCGTCCACGCCGTCCGGCGCTATCTCGACGCGGCCGAGCTCGGCGCGAACGACCCTGCCCCCTGATCGGGGACTACTCCTGACTCTCGGGCGGGCCAGAGGCCGAGGCGACCTCCTGCAACGCCTCGTCGCTCACGCTGTGCACCTCCGAGACGCCGCCGAGGTCGGTGAGCGACGCCTCGATGCCGGTGGCGTGCTCGCCGAACTCCACCAGGACGCCGACCGCGGCCTTGCCGTTCGCGAGCTCTGCGCCGATCCGCTCGCGGTCGCTGTCGTCGAGCCCCAGGCCCTTGTGGTGCAGCATCCCCACCAGACCGCCGGTGGTCGCCGCCACGCCGATGCCGATCGGGCCGAGCAGGCCGAGCACGAGGCCGACTCCGGCTCCCTTGAAGAAGCTGTGCGATCCCACCTTGTGCGTCTTGACCTCGCCGTGCTCATCGAGCACGAGGACGCCGATGGCGTCGTTCTGGGCGAGGCCGGCGCTCGTCATGAACTTCACCGCCTCGTCGGCGGCGGCCTCGTTCTCGAAGATCGAGAGAACCAGCTTCTTGTCAGGCATCACGGCTCCTTTTCGTCCGGCGCAACCATACCCCGACGCGGCCAGATGCCCGTGTTCTCGTGGGCCGTTGCGCTCAGGCGGTGATGAGCTGCTCCACGCGCTGGTGGAAGACGCGCCAGCGGCGCTCGTTCTCGTGCGTGAGGGTTGTGCTCTCGGCGATGAGGTCGGCGGCATGGTCGAGCAGCTCGCAGGCGGAGAAGAGGTAGCGCGGCGATACGCGGTCCGCGGCGAGATCGGCGCGCAGCGACGCCGGCGTGAAGTCGATCCGCCCCAGGACGCTGAGGGCGCGGTCGATGTTCTCGGCGGCGAGTGTCGCCATCGACGCTGCCTGCCAGTCGTTGCTGATGATGCGATGGCGCTCGGCGAGCAGGTCCGCGAGGTCCGGGTAGTTCAGCAACGCCTCGGCGACGCCCCAAGCGGCCTGCATCGCGTTCGCCAGCCACTCACCGGCTGAACGGAGCCCGTCCGCCAAGGCGCTGAGGTCGCTCTTCATGCGCGTGATCTCGGCAGGCTCGCCTTCGCCCTCCATGAACAAGATCCCCGCGGTCTCGGTGGCGCGGTCATCGTTGAGATCTGGAGCGCCCGCGAACGGACTCGGCGACGGATGCCC
>CAWCEB010000133.1:0-11843 GCA_963794105.1 uncultured Actinomycetes bacterium
GTCGCGGCCGTCGCCGCCCTGGAGCTGATCGTCGCCGGAGCCGCCGAACATGCGGTCGCGGCTCACGAGGTCGCCGGCGTTCGGGACGTCGCCCTGGATCGTGTCGTTGCCGGGGCCGCCGACGAGCAGGTCGCCGTCCTGGTGGCCGAGGATCGTGTCGTTGCCCAGGCCGCCCCAGATGCGGTCGTGGCCGACCTGGCCGTCGAGCGTGTCGTCGCCCTGGTTGCCGCGGATGACGTCGTTGCCGTCGCCGCCGCGCACCGTGTCGTTGCCCGCACCCGCGCGGGAGCGGTCGTCGCCGGCGCCGAGGTCGATCTGGTCATCGCCGCCGCGGCCGATGACGCGGTCGTTGCCGCCCTTGGCGTCCATCGTGTCCGCAAAGCGCGTGCCGCGCAGGACCTCGCCCGCGTCGGTCCCGATGAACGTCCCGGCCATCGCAACGGCGGCCGCGGCCAGCGACATGGCGGCTGCGAGCAACCCAACCACGACGCGAATCTTGCGTACCTTCATCTGCCTGCCTCCCCTTCGTTGAGGGCGTCCGGAGTGGTTCGTCCGACCGCTCAAACATCCGGGGGAACCGGGAGTTGCGCTGCCCTTCGCTATCCTCGGCGCTCGCCCTACGGGGGGCGTAGCTCAGTTGGTTAGAGCGCCGGCCTGTCACGCCGGAGGTCGCGGGTTCGAGTCCCGTCGCTCCCGTCCGAAGCCCTGCCTAGAAGCCTCCCGCGATCGGCGTCGCGTCACACGCAGGGCTCAGGGGCAGCACGACGTTCTCGCCGCTGAAGACCGCGTCGGACGCCGGGTCGACGTGCAGCCGCAGGTAGGCGTGCGGGCCGTTGGTGAACGCCCGTCAGGACGAGCTGGCGAGGCGGCGCGGCAGCGCCTGGAGCACGCTGGCCAGCGATCCGCACAGCACGAGCCAGGCGAGGACGTGCCCGGGGCGGAATGGGCCGGGTGCGCGGGAGCTGAGAATGCCGAGCAGCCCGACGGCGATCGCCGCGAACGCGACGATCAGGATGGTGTGCAGCCGCCGGCGGCCCGTGGGCCAGGCGGTGGTGGTGAGCGACCAGACCGGGAGCATCAGCGCCAGGCCGGTGAACGTGAGCGTGGCGGCCTGCGACTCCTCGTGGGCGCCGAGGATGACGGCGACGATTGCCGCCGCGACTGCGGCGAGCGCGACCAGCCCGGCGGCGGCGGGCTCGGCGGCTGCGCCGATCACGCGCCGCGCGGCGCTGCGCAGGGTGGGGTGCCGTGGCGCTGCGGGTGCGACGGGGACCTGCGCGGGCTGTTCCTCGAGCCACGCGACGTACCGGCGGACGCCCTCGCGTAGTGGCGTCGACGCGGTCCAGCCCAGCTCGGCCTCGGCCCGCCGCGAGCAGACGGCCGCACCGGCCAGGTCGCCCGCGCGGCCCTCGGTGTGCAGGATCTCGACCCCGCCCACCTCCTCGCGCACGATCTCGGCGAGGCCGCGGATCGTGGTCGTCTCGCGGCCCGGCAAGGTTGTAGGTCCGGCCGATCGCCTCCGGCGCCAGCGCGCGGACCATGCCCTCCGCCAGGTCTTCGACGTACACGAAGACGCGCTGCTGCTCGCCGCTGCCGGCGATCGTCAGCGCCTCGCCGCGGCGGGCGCGGTCGACGAAGCTCGGGATGACCGCGGCGGGGCGGGCGCGCGGGCCGTAGGGGATGCCGAAGCGCAGGACGGTCGGCTCGAGGCCATAGAGCTCGGCGTAGGAGTGGCAGAGCAGCTCGCCCGAGAGCTTGCCGGCCGTGTAGACGTGATCGGGGCACGGCAGCAACGTGTCCTCGTCGACCTCGTCGGCCACGACCTCTGAGTACACCCACACCGTCGAGGCGTAGGCGACCCGCTTGACGCCCTCGAGCCGCGCGGCCTCCAGCACCGCGAGCGTGCCCAGCGCGTTGAGCTCGGTCGACTCGGCAGGTGTCTCGACCACCTGGCCGACGTCCGCGGCGGCCGCAAGGTGGCAGACCGCATCGCAGCCGCGCAGCGCCCGGCGCACGTCCTCGACGCGGCGGACGTCTCCGAGCACGGCCTCGACGTCGTCGTGCCAGGGGGACGAACGGGTGTCGAGGATCCGCGGGACATGCCCGGCGGCAACCAGGCGATCGACGACATGCGAGCCGATGAAGCCCGCGCCGCCCGTGACCAAGACGCGCATCTCAAGCCAATCTAGAGCAAACCCCGGCGCTACGCGGACCGCCGTGCGGGTACCCCGAAGGCTATGAAGACTGCACTGATCATCATCGTCGCGCTGATCGTCCTGGCCGTCCTGGCGGTTATCGCGATGCGCACAATCAACCGCCGCAAGGCGCAGCGACAGCAGCTCCGCGACCGGCTCGCCACTGAGGCCGAAGGCCACCGTCAGGAGCTCGAGGCCAACGCGGTCAAGGCCCGGGAGTCCGAGCAGCAGGCCGAGGCCCACCGCCGGCAGTTCGAGGAGCACCGCGACGAGGCAGATCGCCTGCGCCGCGAGGCCGAGGAGAAAGAGCGTCTCGCCGAGGAGCACGCCGCCACGGCGTCGGAGCTCGACGGCCGCAGCGAGCGTGCCCGCACAGCTGCGAGCCGCCACGACGAACACGCAAGCGACGTCGAGGAGCGGCTCGGCAAGCTGTGAGCGATACGCGTCCTAGCGCGTGAAGCTGCGCGCCCTGGACTTGAACGTCCGGTAGCCGGGGCGCGTCGATCCGTCGGCGCGCACCAGGCCGGCGTCGAAGCCCTGGCAGTTGCTGCCGGTCCAGCTGAACGCGTACAGGCGGCTGATGTTGCGCCGGAACTTGCGGGCCAGCTTGAACATGTAGCTGATCCGCGACGCCGCACGCTTCTCGTTGCACGGGAACGCGCCGCCGAAGTTCACGACGCCACCGGTCTCCGTCAGCCAGAACTTGGCGTGGCGGTTGTAGCCGCGGGCCGCGCGGATGATCGCCGACGTCCCGCGCGACCGCAGGCGGTTCGTGTCGGAGTAGTTGTGGATGCCGATGTAGATCCGGCGGTGGCGGTAGGAGCGCGGAAGCGCACGGAACCAGCGCGCGATGTAGCCCTGGACGCCGCGCTGGTCGAGCACGTCGAGCGCCACGATCGTGCAGTGATGGCAGATCGAGCGCAGCGTGCGGTAGTAGCCGGCCGCGCGCGCAGCGTTCTTGTAGGTCGGCTGCGAGACGTGGTTCTCCTCGTTCCACACGCCGAACTCGCGAACGCCGAGCTTCTTGAAATGGCGTACGAGCCTGCCGACGTTCGAGCGGTAGGCCCTCGTGGACGGCAGCTTCGCCACGCCGTGCCCGAAGTTGTTGGTCGAGAAGTGCAGGAGCACGCGGACATGCGCGGCGTTCGCGGCGCGCACGTAGTCGTCCGCGGCAGCCAGCGCCGAGGGCACCTTCGCGGCATCCCAGCGGATGAAGTAGCGCGCCTTCTTGACGTGCAGCGCACGGAACGCCGGAGCGGCGAACGTGCTGGCGTGCTGATCGCCGAGCCCGACGGCCACATGCGTCTTCGCGGAGGCTGCAGCGGGCACGAGCAGCAACGCGGCCATCAGGCCGCAGATCATCTTCGTCGTTTTTCGCATACGACCCGTGACACCCACCCGGGCGGCGTGTCGCACCCGCGTCGGCCGCGAAAGGTCCGCGTGCTTACAGGCCCGGCGGGTGCCTGAGCACGAATCCGGACGTCGACCGCGTCTGCGCCGTCCAGCGCGATCCGCCCACCCGCAGGCCGCTGGTGTCGAACCGCAGGCCCGCGACGATCATCCAGGCGTGGCCCGTGGTTGGCGAAGATCGTCACCCATTTGCCCGGCCCGGCCCTGCCCCAGCTCATGAACGACGTGGAGTCCAGCGGGCCCTTCAGGAAGCCGGCCGCGGCGAGCGCGAACGACACGGACGCAGAGCAGTCGTACGCGCTGTCCTCCCAGCGCGCGTGGCCGCCGCCGTAGACGTAGGGCAGGAGCGCGACGGCGTTGGCCGCGCGGATGATCGCCTCGACGGCGTGCGGCGCGCTCGACGGGACGCCGGCGAGCCCGTCGGGGCTGAGCGACGCGCGGTTGACCACCTGGCTCGTGCCGAACGCCTGCTGCAGCTCGCGGCGGATCTCGGCGTCGCTCGGCGCTCCCTCCGCGACGCCGTCGGTGGCCTGGGCCACCGGGCCCTTGACCGCGGCGACCTTGGGCGCCGGCGCATGCGCCTGGAGCTTCACCGTCGTCGTGGTCTGCGGCTGCACCGAGGGAGGCGGCAGGTAGGGCGCCGCCGTCGTCCACGCGCGCAGCCTGCTCGCCGCCGCCGCCGGCGCCGCAGCCGGCGACCAGGAGCGCCCCCAACAGCAGTCCAGCGATCCGTGCCACCGCCTCAGTATGCGACAGACTCAGGACCGTGTTCGCCACTCTGCTCGCGGCGTTCGCCGTGGCGCTGCCGGCGCCTGGCCACCTGCACGTCCGCGCCCGGAGCGCGACGAGCATCACGCTGGCCTGGCGCGGGCGCGCACTCGGGTACGAGCTGCGCCGCCCCGGTCATGCCGCGCGCCGGTTGCGCGCGGGCGTCAGGCAGGTGCGCGTCGGCGGCCTGCGCGCCGGGCGCCGCTATCGGCTCGGCATCCGGGCGTGCGGTTCGGCGCGCTGCGGGCGGACGGTCTGGATCGTCACGCGCACGCGCCCCGCGGGCACCGGCCCGAGCATTGCCGGCTGCCCCGTCTTCCCCGCCGACAACGCGTGGAACCGCGATGTCTCCCATGACCCGGTCGACCCGCGATCCGACGCGTACGTCGGCGCGCTGCCGGGCAACCTGCATCCCGACTTCGGGTCCGGGTCGCTACGGGGACTACGGGATCCCGTTCACGGTCGTGCCGCGCGATCAGCCGCTGGCGCCGATTCGCTTCACGGCCTACGGCGACGAGAGCGATCCGGGGCCGTACCCGGTGCCGGCCGACGCCCGCGTGGAGGGCGGCAGTGACCGGCACGTGCTCGTCGTCCAGCAGGGGACGTGCAAGCTCTACGAGCTCTTCGGCGCCCAGCGCGCCGGACAGGGCTGGAACGCGGACTCCGGCGCGGTGTTCGACCTGCGCTCGAACCGCCGGCGCCCGGCGGGCTGGACGTCGGCCGACGCGGCGGGATTGCCGATCTTCGCGGGGCTCGCTCGTCCCGGCCCCATCCGCCACGCGCTGCGATTCACCGTGCGGCGCACGCAGCGCGCCTACGTGGCCCCGGCGCGCCACTTCGCCTCCAGCGACACGAACCCCGACCTGCCGCCGATGGGCCTGCGCTTCCGGCTGCGCTCCGGCTATGACCTCTCGGGCTTCCACGGTCAGGCGCTGACCATCCTGAGGGCGCTGCGGACCTACGGGATGATCGTCGCCGACAACGGGTCGAACTGGTACGTCTCCGGCGCGCCGGACCCGCGCTGGGACGACGACGACCTCGATCAGCTCAAGCGGGTCCCGGGCAGCGCCTTCGAGGTCGTCCGCCCGGGGCCGTTGCACACGCGCTAGGTCAGACGCCGTCGACCACGTGGCGGTCGACGCGGCGGTGCCAGCGGGCGCCGAGCAGGCCTCCGGCCATCGCGGCCAGCAGGCTCACCACGAGGCCCGCGGCGAGGGCGATTGCGCCTGCGGTCGTGAGCGTCCCCTGGTCGACGGGGATGCGCGGCAGGTTCAGCTGGTCGAGCACGTTGTACTTCGAGCCGCCCAGCACCGCCAGCAGCGCGATCGCGCCGGCCACGAGGATGCCCCACAGCCACACCCCGAGCCCTTGCCGCGTGCCGTCGAAGCGCGACATCCGCCCGGCGACGTATCCGCCGGCCAGGTAGGCGACGAACAGCACGGCGAGCAGTGCGATGCCACCGCCGAGGCCGATCCTGTCGGCCGAGCCCTCCGTGAGGCCCAGGGCGGCGCCTGCAGCCGCGACGATCCCCGCGAGGATGGCGGCGAGGCCGGCTGCGGCCAGCCAGCCAAAGAAGTCGGCGCCCCAGCTGAAGCCGCCGAAGCGCTCGCGCTGACGCGCGCGCAGCGCCGTCATCGTGTCGGGGGCCACATGCGGCTCGTCGCGCGTGAAACGCCCGGTGCGCTCGGCCCCGGTGCGCTCGGCCCCGGTGCGCTCGGGCGCGGTGCGCTCGTCGACCCGTGTGGCAGGCTCGGCCGTGGTGGTCTCGGTCGTCCGGCTGCGGTTGAACATAGTCGTGTTCTTCCCGCCGGTCACCGCAAAACAACGTGATTAGGGATCTCAGGCACGGGCATGACCGGTGGGGAGGCAGTGTCGATTAGCACCCCCACGTCCGAGGTCCTCCTGGCCCTACCCGCACGCCCTGACGCTGCCCGTCAGGCGCGCCGCGAGTTGCTCACGCGCGGCCTCGACGAGGACGTGAGCCACACGGTCACCCTGCTGACGACCGAGCTCATCGCCAACGCGATCCACCACGCCGGTATGGACCCCGCCCGCGATCGGATTGTGTTCTTCGGGCGGATGTCACCCGATCTCGTCCGCATCGAGGTGGGTGACAGCGGCCCCGGCTTCACGCCGGGCGAGCAACACGGCGAGGGTGGCTTCGGCATGCGGCTGCTGAACAAGCTCGCCTCGCGCTGGGGCTGCGAGCGCTCGGGCCAGGGCTTCCGCGTCTGGTTCGAAGTGGACCGCCGCCGGCGTCGCTTCCAGCGCTGAATCGCGGCGCCTCTGACAGGCTGGGCCGGTGCGCCTTCGCCTCGCCATGCTCGCCTGCACGGCGCTCGCCGCCGGGTGCGGTGCTGCCGAACGCGTGCCGACGATCGCGCACACCCCGCCGGCCCGCGAGCCGCTGCGCTGCACCGACGCCCCGCGCGCGCACGCGCGGGCTCATGTCGAGCTGTTTCGCCGCGGGGACATCGTGGTGGTGCCCGCCGGCATCGGGATCCAGGCGGGGCGGCGCACGGGCGCCTACGTGCACGGGCACTGCCGCGCCGCCCTGTGGACCGAGGAGCCGACGGGGCTCGTGCTCATGGCGCGCCCCGCGACGCTCGGCGCCCTGTTCGACACCTGGCGGCGGCCGCTTCCACGAGCGCGGGCCTGGCTGGATGGCCGGCCGTGGCACGGGCCGCTCGGGCAGCTGCCGCTGCGCGACGGCGCCCAGGTCGTCGTCCAGGAGGGACTGCCGCTCGCACCCGTCCATGCCGCCTATACGTTCCCGCCATGAGACGCGTGGCCGTCCTCGCGCTGGCGGTGCTCGCGCTGCTCCCCGCTGCTGCCGGCGCCGACGGCGACCCAGCCTCCGACGTCCTGCTCGCCCAGGACGTCTACTACCCCTACGCGCCGAAGGTCTCCAAGCCGATGACGACGGCGCTCGATGCGCTGATGAAGCGCGTGCGCAGGGCCGGCTATCCGATGAAGGTCGCGCTGATCGAGACGCCCGCGGATCTCGGGGCGTATCCCAACCTGTTCGGCGACACGCAGTCCTACGCGAATCTCCTGGCCAAGGAGATCGCGTTCAACTCCCACCCGCACCTGCTGATCGTCATGCCGTCGGGCTTCGCCGGCGACAACCTCGGCGCCAAGGTCGACAGCGCACTGCAGGGGATCAAGATCGACGATGCGGCGAAGTCCGACGGCCTCGCCAAGGCCGCGCTCGCCGCGGTCGCGCGGATCGCGAGCGCCAACGGCCACCCGACCCCCGTCCCGCCGGAGGCCGCCGCGACCGTCTCGGCGTCGAAGGCCTCATCGAAGCGTTCGACCCCATCGCTGCTCGTCTACGGTGGCCCCGTCCTGCTGGTCCTCATCGCGGTCGGAGCGCTCCTCTTCGTCAGCCGCAGGAACGAGGACGACGAGGAGAACGAGGAGCCGGAGTCGGCGTAGCGGTGGACTGCTTTGGCCGAGTTGCGTGAGCGCGGCGTGAGCTTGGGCCCCGTGACTACGAATAGTTCGAAGTACGGGGGCCCATGCCCCGGCGCGGGCGGAATCTCAAGTCGGCGCAAGCGGCTCACCCCGTTCCTCAATGACCGCAGCCCACGCCCGCCCCACCGCAAGCGACACGGGCTGCGCGCCGCCAACGTCAACGCAAAGCCCGCAAAGCAACGGCCTCACTGCGACGGCATGAACGGCAGGATGAAGGCCTTGGAGAAGAGGTAGTACCAGAGCAGGAAGGCGCCGATGCCGAGGGTCGCTGATACGACGACGACCTGGGTGAGCGCGCCCTCCGACTGCGCGTAGCCGGCCCGGCGCCGCAGCGTGATCCAAGCCTGGTCGAGGCGCGCGAGACCGCGCATCGCCATCCAGGCCGACAGCGAGAACCCGAGCAGCGCCACGGCGCCGTCGGCGAACAGCGAGCCTGTCAGCGCGTAGATGCGCCCGCCGATCCAGATCCAGGCGAAGGGCAGCGGCGCCCACAGCAGCAGCGTCCCGAACGCCTCGGCTGCCAGCACGGCGGCACAGGCGGCCTTCCCGGCTCTCATGGACCGGACGGTACCCGTGCACCGCGCTCCGTACGCTGATACCCTACGTAGGGTGAAGAAGACGAGCATCTACCTCGAGCCGTCGCTCGACGACGCGCTCGCGAAGCGCGCGGCCGAGGAGGGCGTGACGAAGGCGGAGTTCATCCGCCGCACGCTCTGGGGCGCCGTGACCAGGCCGAAGCGGGCAAAGCCGTCGATCGGGGTGTACAGCTCGCGGCGATGAGCGTCGTCCTCGACACCTCGGCGATCGTCGCCGCCTACGACCGCGCCGACCCCGGCCACGAGGCGGTCGCCGAGCTGCTGCGCGCGCTCGACGACGAGCTCGTGACGACGCCGCTCGTCGCCGCGCAGATGGATCGCGCGCTGGCCGGCACGGAGGGCCGCGACGCGCTCTGGAAGGACCTCGACAGCGGCGCCATCACGGTGCGCTGGTGGGCCGATGCGATGGACGAGACCCTGCGCATCGCACGCCGCCATCCGATCCTCGGCCTCGCCGACGCGTCGCTCGTCGCGCTGGCGGGAAGGCTGCGCACCGACCGCATCGCGACCTTTGACCCCCACTTCCGCAGCGTGACCCTGCCCCGCGGCAGACGGATCGTCATGCTGCCTGACATCGACAGCGAAGGGACCTGACACCCATGGCCGATCACCCCAATTCGTTCGACGCTCGCGGCACGCTGAAGGCCGGCGAGCGCGAACTCGAGATCTTCCGCCTGGATGCGCTGCAGTCGAAGTTCGACGTCGCGCGGCTCCCGTTCAGCCTGAAGATCCTGCTCGAGAACCTGCTGCGCACCGAGGGCAACGGCTCGGTGGAAGCGAAGGACATCGAAGCGCTCGCGACGTGGGACGCAAAGGCCGAGCCCTCCAAGGAGATCGCGTTCACGCCCGCGCGTGTCGTCATGCAGGACTTCACCGGCGTGCCGGCCGTTGTCGACCTCGCCGCGATGCGCGACGCGATGGCCGACCTCAGCGGCGACGCCTCGAAGATCAACCCGCTCGTGCCGGCAGAGCTCGTGATCGACCACTCCGTGCAGGTCGACGTCTTCGGCACCCGCGACGCGTTCGTCAGGAACGCCGAGCGCGAGTTCGAGCGCAACCAGGAGCGCTACGCGTTCCTGCGCTGGGGCCAGGAGGCGTTCGACAACTTCGCGGTCGTCCCGCCGGACACCGGCATCGTCCACCAGGTCAACCTCGAGTACCTCGCGCGCGTGGTGTTCGTCGACGACAAGCTCGGCCGCGCGTATCCGGACACGCTCGTCGGCACCGACTCGCACACGACGATGATCAACGGCCTCGGCGTGCTCGGCTGGGGCGTGGGCGGCATCGAGGCCGAGGCCGCGATGCTCGGCCAGCCGATGTCGATGCTGATCCCGCAGGTCGTCGGCTTCAAGCTCTCCGGCGAGCTGCCCGAGGGCGCCACGGCGACCGACCTCGTCCTGACGGTGACCGAGATGCTGCGCAAGAAGGGCGTCGTCGGGAAGTTCGTGGAGTTCTACGGGCCGGGCGTCCCGAACCTGCCGCTGGCCGATCGCGCGACGATCGGCAACATGAGCCCGGAGTTCGGCTCGACGTGCGCGATCTTCCCCGTCGACGCCGAGACGCTGCGCTACCTGGCGTTCTCCGGCCGGCCGAAGGAGCTGATCGACCTCGTCGAGGCCTACGCGAAGGAGCAGGGCCTGTGGCACGACGCCGACAGCGAGGAGCCGACCTACTCGGACACGATCGCGCTCGATCTCGGCGAGGTGGTGCCGTCGCTCGCCGGCCCGAAGCGCCCGCAGGACCGCGTGCCGCTGGCCGGCGCCAAGGACGCGTTCCGATCGGCGCTGGGCGAGCTGCTGGGCGACGACGCGGACCAGGTGGTCGCCGCGCACGACGAGGCGGTCGCCGAGAGCTTCCCGGCCTCCGACCCGCCCGCCAACGGCGCGCCGGGCCACGAGGCCGCGCCCGAGGCGCCGGCACACGCGGTCGCCGCGGGCACCGTCGTCGCCGAGCACTCCGACACCGCGGTCGAGGTCTCGATGAACGGCGAGACGTTCAACGTCGACCACGGCCACGTCGTCATCGCCGCGATCACGTCGTGCACGAACACGTCGAACCCGAGCGTGATGCTCGGCGCCGGCCTGCTCGCCCGCAACGCGGTGGCCAAGGGTCTCACCCAGCAGCCGTGGGTGAAGACGTCGCTGGCCCCGGGATCGAAGGTCGTCACCGAGTACCTCGACCGCGCGGGCCTCACCGAGCCGCTCGAGGAGCTCGGGTTCAATCTCGTCGGCTACGGCTGCACGACGTGCATCGGGAACTCCGGGCCGTTGCCCGACGAGATCTCCGCGGCTGTCAACGAGGCCGACCTGGCGGTCTGCTCGGTGCTGAGCGGCAACCGCAACTTCGAGGGCCGCATCAACCCGGACGTGAAGATGAACTACCTGGCCTCGCCGCCGCTGGTGGTCGCCTACGCGATCGCGGGGACCATGGACATCGAGCTCGACAGCGACCCGCTCGGCATCGGCTCCGACGGCGAGCCGGTCTACCTGAAGGACATCTGGCCCTCGTCGCGGGAGATCGCGCAGGTGGTCGAGGAGGCCGTGCAGTCGGACATGTTCCGCAAGTCCTACGGCGAGGTCTTCGAGGGCGACGAGCGCTGGAACGGGCTCGATATCCCGACCGGCGACCGCTTCGCGTGGGACGACGCGTCGACCTATGTCGCGCTGCCGCCGTACTTCGAGGGGATGTCGCCTGAGCCGGGTGAGGTATCGGACATCGAGGGCGCGCGCGTGCTGGCAAAGCTCGGCGACTCCGTCACGACGGACCACATCTCACCAGCCGGCTCGATCAAGAAGGACTCGCCCGCGGGCAGGTGGCTGATCGAGCACGGCGTCGAGCCGCGCGACTTCAACTCCTACGGCTCGCGCCGCGGCCACCACGAGGTGATGATGCGCGGCACGTTCGCCAACATCCGCCTGCGCAACCAGCTCGCGCCGGGCACCGAGGGCGGGGTGACCAAGAAGGACGGCGAGGAGCTGTCGATCTTCGACGCCGCCATGGCCTACGCGCAGGAGGGGACGCCGCTCGTCGTGCTGGGCGGCAAGGAGTACGGCTCGGGCTCGTCGCGCGACTGGGCGGCGAAGGGCACCAGCCTGCTCGGCGTCAGGGCGGTCATCTCCGAGTCGTTCGAGCGCATCCACCGCTCGAACCTCGTCGGCATGGGCGTGCTGCCGCTGATGTACCCCGACGGCGAATCGGCCGACTCGCTCGGCGTCACCGGCGAGGAGGAGTTCACGATCACCGGCCTCGCCGAGCCGATGAACGCGGGCGATCTGCCGCGCGAGGTGACGGTGAAGGCGGGCGACACGGAGTTCCAGGCGCGCGTGCGCATCGACACGCCCAAGGAGGCCGAGTACTTCCGCCACGGCGGGATCCTGCAGTACGTGCTGCGGTCGCT
>CAWCEB010000134.1:0-20834 GCA_963794105.1 uncultured Actinomycetes bacterium
GATGTATTGCTCGCGACTTCCGCGCGGTGCGGGGCGGCGACGGGAGCGGGAATCAGCGGTCCGGCAAGCACGGCGAGGGCGTGGTGGTCCCCGTCCCGGTTGGGACCCTGGTGACCGACGCGCAGTCGGGGGAGCGGGTGGCCGACCTGGTGCACGCCGGGCAGCGCGCCGTGGTCGTGGCGGCGGCCGCGGCGGCCGCGGCAACATGCACTTCGCCGACTCGGTCCGCCAGACGCCGCGCTTCGGCGAGCGCGGCGAGCCGGCGGCGGAGCGCGACCTCCACCTGGAACTCAAGCTCCTGGCTGACATCGGTCTGGTTGGCTTCCCCAACGCCGGCAAATCAACCCTGATCGCGCGCATCTCCGCCGCCCGGCCCAAGATCGCCGACTACCCGTCACGACGCTGGTCCCGAACCTGGGCGTCGTCTCGATACAGCCCGGCCGCTCCTTGTGGTGGCCGACATCCCGGGCCTCATCGAGGGGGCGCACCAGGGCGCGGGTCCCGCGCAGAGCTTCTGGACGGGGCTGGGCGCGGTACGCCGCGCGGTGTTCGACGCCGCCGGCCGGCTCGATCCCAAGCGGCGCTGGCTCGAGGACGTCGAGCTCGGAGCGCGGCTGGTCCAGGCGGGCGCGCGGATCGAGCTGGACCCGGCGATCCAGGGGACGCACCTCAAGCGCTACACGCTGGCGAGCATGCTGCACGTGGACACCGTCGAGCGGGCGATTCCCTGGGTCGACCTGATGCTCGCCGGCCGCGCGCCGCACAGCTCGCTGAACGCCGGAGCCCGGCACCGCGCCGCGGCCCTGCTGGCGCTCGGCGCCGTGGGCGCCGCGGCCATGCGCCGGCCGGTCGTCGCCGCGGCGGCGCTCGGCGCGTTCGCCGCGCTGAACGCCGACCTCTACGCGACGATCGCGCGCCGCCGCGGCCGGGCGCAGGCTGTCGCCGCCGTGCCGCTGCACGTCCTGCACCACGTCAGCGCGACCGCCGCCATCCCGGCGGGCGTCGCGCTGCACCTACGCCGGCGCTACAGCGCGGCGACGTAGTCGGTCGCGACGCGCTCGACCGGCCCGTCGTCGACCACGCGCCCGTCGCGCATCAGGACGGCGCGCTCGCAGACCCGCTCGAGCAGGCCATGGTCATGGCCCGCGGCGACGACGATCCCGCCCGCCTGCTTCAGCGCGTTCGCGCGTTCCTCGATCACCGCGCGGAACTCGTGGTCGAGCGCCTCGTGGACTTCGTCGAGCAGCAGGACATCGGGGTGCATGCAATCGGCGACGGCGAACCCCAGTCGCGCGCGCATGCCCTGCGACCAGGCCGAGACCGGGCGGTCGAACGCCGCGCCCAGGCCGCTGACCTCGCGGATCCGTGGCATCGCCGCCGCGGCCTGCTTGCGTGTCATCCCCGCCAGCACCGCGAGCAGGAGCGCGTTCTCCTCGCCGGTCAGCCGGCTCAGCAGGCCGGCGTCGATCGCCAGCAGCGAACCGACGCGCCCGCGCATGGCAAGCGTCCCGCGATCGGCCGGGAGCACCCCCGCGAGGACGCGAAGGAGCGTCGTCTTGCCCGAGCCGGAACGCCCCACGAGCGCGATCGCCTCGCCCGGCTGCACCTCGAGCGTCACGCTCTCCAGGCCCCACACGGTCTCGCCGCTGCGCACGAGCTTGGCGTGCATGGGAGTGATGACCTTGCGCGCGCGATCGAGCTGGAATCGCACCCCCACGCCCTCGCAGCTGATGTGGGCGCGCATCTAGACGACCTTTGCGAAGTGCGGCGCATCGCGGCGCCAGATCGGGTAGACGGCGACGATCAGCAGCGCGCCGAACGCAGCCGGGTAGACGAGCTCCCACCACTGCGGCGCCTGGCCGTACAGCAGGGTGTCGCGGAAGGCTTCGAACAGCCCGGTGAGCGGGTTGAAGATCACGAGGTCGTGCGTGTGGCCGTAGATGTTGCGCAGCGCAATCAGCCCGGGCGCGAGGAAGTACGTCGCCCGTGCCGCGCTCATCACGAACGGGATCAGCTCCGGCGCCCACAGCCCGATCACTGCCGCGGGGAACGCGCACGCCGTCGCGAGGAACATCGTCACCAGGACCACCAGCGGCAGCATCAGGATCCACCACGTCGGCGTGATCCCGTAGACGACCATCAGCAGCGCCAGCAGCGCGAAACAGGCCGAGAACCCGACGATCTCGGTGAACATGCTCGCCACCGGGATCAGCGACTTGTCGAACGCCATGTTGGTCACCACCGACCGGCGCAGGTCGACCGCCCGCAGGGCGTTGATGATGGTCATCATCACCAGCTGGAACGGGACCACGGCGCAGGCGATGCTCAGGCCGACCGCGTCGCCGGGGCGATCCAGGACGAACGCCACAAGCAGGAGGTAGATCCCGACCGCGGCGAACGGGTCCAGCAGCCACTTGATCGTGCTCAGGCGCCCGCGCCCGTAACGGACCTTCAGATCCGAGCGGGTGAGGGCACCGATGACCTCGACCGCACGACGGAAGCCGCCCGTCGGGGTAGGGAGCGTTGTCACCGCAGAAGCCGCCACAGAGGGGATCGTAGGCGGCCGGATAAGCTCTCGGTCACGTGCCGGGGGTGGATGTTCTTGTCCTAGGGGCCGGACCGGCCGGTCTGACTGCAGCGCTGCACCTTGCCCAGCGCGGTCGCGGCGTGGTCGTTCTCGAGCGCGAAGAGCTCGTCGGGGGCCTCGCGCGCACCGAGGAGCGCGACGGGTTCCGGTTCGATCTCGGCGGCCATCGGTTCTTCACCAAGCACCCCGAGGTTCAGGCGCTCTGGGAGGAGGTCCTCGGCGACGAGCTGATCGTTCGCCCCCGCCTTTCACGCATCCGCTACGGCGGCCGGATGTTCGCCTACCCGCTCGATGCGATCGACGTCGTGCGCAATCTCGGCCCGGTCGAACTGTCGCGCGCGCTGGGCTCGTACCTGCGTGCCCGGGCGTCGAGCGGCGAGACCGACACGTTCGAGGAGTGGGTCACGCGCCGCTTCGGCCGTCGGCTGTACGACATGTTCTTCTCCACCTACACGGAGAAGGTCTGGGGCGTTCCGGGCAGCGAGCTGCGCGCCGAATGGGCCGCGCAGCGCATCCGCGGGCTGTCGTTCGGCAAGGCCGTGCGGGCTGCGTTCCGGGGCGTCGACGACGACGAGTCGGGATCGCTTCGCTCGCTGGTCGGCGAGTTCCACTACCCGCGGCTCGGCCCTGGGCAGATGTGGGAGGCGATGCGCGACCGGGTCGAGGCCCTCGGCGGCCGTGTGCTGACCGGGACGCCGGCCACCGGGCTGGACATCCAGGACGGCCGGGTGGTGTCCGTGTCGACGCCCAGCGAGACCATCGAATGCTCCGATGTGATCTCGTCGCTGCCGCTGGCGACGATCGCGCAGATGGCGCGGCCCTCGGTGCCCGCAGCCGTCACCGCCGCCGCCTCCGGCCTGCGCTACCGCGACTTCCTGACCGTCGCGCTGATCCTCGACGGACCCGATCCGTTCCCCGACACGTGGATCTACGTCCATGAGCCCGGCGTCCGCGTCGCCCGCATCCAGAACTTCCGCGCCTGGTCGCCGGCGATGGTCCCGGACCCCGGCGCCTCGTGCATCGGCCTGGAGTACTTCTGCTTCGAAGGCGACGACCTCTGGCGCACCGACGACTCGACGCTCGTGGAGCTGGCCGCCCGGGAGCTCGACACGCTCGGCCTCGGCGGCGGTGTCCGCACCGGCCACGTCGTCCGCGTGCCCCACGCGTATCCGATCTACGACGAGACGTACGCCTCGCGCGTGTCTGTCATGCGCGGCTGGGTCGAGCGGGTCGACGGGCTGCAGCAGATCGGGCGCAACGGCCTGCACCGCTACAACAACCTCGACCACTCGATGCTCACCGCAGCCCGCGCGGTCGAGAACCTCTGCGACGACGCCCGCCACGACGTCTGGGCCGTCAACGCCGACTCCTGGTACCACGAGGAGGTCCACGTGGACGAGGATTCCCCTTACCTCGCGGCGCCGGAATCCCCGGCTCTCGAGGGCACGATCGCCTGATCGTGGACGCGGGACGTTTGCCCGCGTAGGATCGCGCGCCATGTACCGGCCCAGCGCGGTCCTCGCGACCGTCCTCTCCACGTTCGCGCTCACCGCGACCGCCTCCGCAAGCAGCTACTGCGTCGCTCCCGCGACCGGCTGCGACGCCACCGCAACCTCGCTGCAGGACGCGCTGACGCAGGCGGCGACGCACCCGGGCGACGACAGCGTCAGCCTCGGGGCAGCGACCTACGCGCAGGACGGGCTCGTCTACAACCCCGGAGACAACGCGCGTGTGTCGATCACGGGCGCCGGGCAGGACGCGACGACGATCCGCCCCAACGCCTCGATCAACAACAGCGTCACGCTGGAGGGTCTCGCAGGCCCGATCGACCTCGCCGGCGTCACCGTTCTCACCGGCAACCAGTCGGCCAACATCGGGATCCAGCTGCAGCACGGCGGCAACCTCGATCGCATACAGGTCCTCCAGGATGCGGGCGCGGTGCAGCCAAACGGCATCGAAGGGGGACCGGGAACGACCATCACGAACAGCCGGATCGCCGTAGCGGGCACGGGGACATGCGTGGGCCCGTACGGCTCCGGCACGGTGAGCGTCCTGGATTCGAGCCTGTCGAGCTGCGGCAATGCCGTGGTCAGCACGGCGAACCGGATGTTGGCCCAGCGCCTGCGCATTGCGGACGTCGGCACCGCCATCAACGTCATGAGTGGCACCGCGAACCTCGACGACAGCCTCGTGCAGGTCCTCAACACCGGGGCGTTCGTCAACGTCACAGGCGCCTCGGCCGCGACCCTCCACGCCAACCAGAACACGCTGATCGGGCCGGGCAGTGGTACCGGCGTGCTGGCCTTCAACCACAACGGAAGCGGGTTGGCGCACGTCGACGTCTATGACTCGATCATCCGTGGATTCTCGACGCCGCTGAAGGTGGACTCGCTGGACGCCGGCCATCCCGCCACGATGCAGGCCGATTTCGACAACTACGAAGGGCGCCCTCCGGGGTGACGCTCACGCAGTTCTCCAACGATGACCCGTTGTTCGTCGACGCGGCGCACGGCGACTACCACCTGCAGGGCGCATCCCCCGTGATCGACCTCGACCCCGAGCCCATCGTGGCCCTGTGGAACGAGTCGGCGACGGACCTCGACGGATCGCTGCGGATCATCAACGGCGAGCGCGATTACGGCGCGTTCGAGCGGCCGCTGCCGCCCGGGGCGGCCACCGCAGCAGCGACCGACGTCACGCAGACGAGCGCAACGGTGCCGGCCAGCGCGAACGGCGGCGGCGCAAAGGCCACCGTCAAGCTCGTCTACGGCCCCACCACGTCCTATGGAGCGGAAATCCCGCTGGATGCGGCCCCCGCCGATCTCGCCGACCACCCGTACTCGGTCGCGCTGAGCGGCCTGTCGCCGGCGACGACCTACCACTACGCGCTCGTCGTGACGAATTCCGCCAGCACGACCACATCGCCAGAGAAGACGCTGACCACCGGGGCCCCGCCGACCGTCTGCTGCGCGCCCCCGCCGGTGGCGAAGGCCGCGTTGAGCAGCCTGAAGATCAGCCCGTCGCGGTTCAGGGCGGCCTCGAAGAGGTGCGACGTTCGCGAAGGCCAGGATCGGCGCGACGGTCAGGTACACGCTGTCCGCGGCCGGCACGGTGAAGCTCCGCGTGCTGCGCGCCGCCAAGGGCGTGAGGTCCGGCGGGCGTTGCGTGGCGAAGTCCCGCACGCACCGCACCGGCAAGGCGTGCACGCGCTACGTGGCCGTGGGCAGGGCGATCAGCCGCCCGTCCTCCGCCGGTACGACCACGCTTCGCTTCTCTGGTCGCGTCGGCGGCAAGAAGCTGAAGCCCGGCCGCTATCGCCTGCAGTCGCTCGACCCGGCGGGCGCGACGAAGCGGGCGAGCTTCGCCACGTGCGGCGCTAGCGGCGCGGCGGGCGCGCGCGGTCAGCTTCGCCTTCGCCGCTCTGGCCTTCGCCTGCGCCCTGGCCTTCGCCTTCGCCCTGGCCTTGGCCGCCGCCGCGGCGATCCGCTTCGGCGCCGCTCGGATCGCGTCGAGGTACGCGCTGCCCGTCGGCGTCGGCGAGCCGTCCGCGTTCATGATCCCCCAGTACTGGCCGAAGTCGCTGCCGGAGTGGCTCGACGCCCATTCGTAGGGGATGAAGCGCGTCACGTTCAGCGCCCTGTCGGTCGGCAGCTCACGCGCCAGCCGGCCCAGCGCGGCGGCGCGAATGTCCTCGGACACCCAGGCGGTGGTCATCCCGACCTCGGTGATCTCGATCGGCACCGAGCCGAGCCCGACCGACCTCATCGTGGTGCGCAGCGACTTGATGCCGAAGCGCATCCGGGCGTAGCTCATCTGGTACGGGTGGTAGCCGACCGCGTCGATGCCCTTGCGCAGCGACGGCTGGCGGCGAACATCCGGCGCAGGAACACGCTCGGGTCCATCGCGTTGGCGTCGAGCAGCCCCGCCGAGACGACGGGCGTCTTGGGATCGACCGCCTTGATCGCGGCGCGCGCGGCGGCGTACTCGTCGGCATAGGCCTCCGGCGCCGTCTCCTGCTCGCGCCAGAACATGTCGGTGTTGGGCTCGTTGCCCAGCTCGTAGGCGGCGACGGGAAGCCTGGGAAGCTCCGGGTGCTCGGCCCAGAACGTTCCGCTCGGGCCGTAGCGGCCGGCGAACGCACGGGCGTAGGCCGCGTAGTCGTCGACCGTGTCGGGGCGCGGGGCCGACATCTGGTCGCCGGGGATCGTGCTGGCCCACGGCGCCGAGTAATCGAGGATCGGGTACCAGGTGATGCCGTGGGCGGCGAGCGTGGCCGCCGTCGTGTCGGTGGCCTCCCAGCGATAGTGGTGCGCGCCCGTGTCGGGATCCGGCGCCTGCGGCTCGGCTCCTCCCCACGAGGCGTCGCGGCGCACGACCATGACACCGCTCTGCGCCATCTGGTCGAGGTCGCGCGTGGGTTGCTCGGGGCTGTGGCCCCACGAGTAGCAGACCCCGAAGTAGGGGCCTGCCTGAGCGTCCTGCGAGGTGAACGCGAGCACGGTCAACGCGCCCGCTATGACTGCGTGCGACAGCAGCCCCCGCATGCGCGAGCATGCGGCGGCCAGCCGGCCGTCCTTGGCCATGGGGATCTCCTTCGGGAGCAGCGCCAACCACGCGCAGGGGCAATCCCGCGGGTGGTCCGCTTGCTTTGCGAGCCCCGGTTACCCGGGGGGTGCCGTTATCGAGAGTGCGAGCGAGCGCGAACGCTCAGCTCAGGTGAACGAGGGGGTCAGGCAGAGTTCGCTCCTTGCGGTCTCCAGTTCATCGGCTCCTTGCCGAACTAGGACTGCCATCGGGGCAGCGCTCCAAAACGTTGAGCAAACGTGCCCCGGATTGGACACTCCCCGTGGACCGCTGGTCAGGTGGCGAACGCCCCACTCCTTGGGGACGCCGCACCGATCGTCCACAAACAGGCCAATAGTCACACGCGCGCCTTCAGCCGGCGCATGGTCTTTCCGATGAAGGGGGGCGACTTTTGTCGCAATCCCCCTCGTGATGCATGGACGCATCACCACTACTAGCCACGGAGGCTTCATGAAGCTCTTTCTGCTTTCGAGCCTCGTTTGCGCGCTGTTACTCCCAGCCGCGCAGGCGAGCGCCAACACGTACGACGTGTACTCCTGCTGGGCCGGATACGGCACCTTTCACAACCCGAACGCCTCGAGCGCCGCGTGGGCGAAGGACCAGACAGCGCTGCGGGGCATTTTGCGACAGGCGACGACTGCGGAATCGGTCGAGGGAACGGCGCAATGAGCATCGTGTCGCTCAGCGGAGACCCCGCGGCGCGCGGACAGTACGCCGAACTTGCGTTCACGGCTCCGCCGGGGACAACCCTCGCCGGAGCAAGCCTTTGGCGACGCGCGTGGACCTACGGTTCTGGCAGTGGCAGCACCGCACAGCGCAACTACCTCATGACGCTAACGAACGGCAGTCTCCTCGCGACCGACTCAGACGGCGGCTCAGACGCGCCGTACGGAACACGAGGGTCCGGCGATATGACCGCACATGGGATCGTTGGATCGAACCTCCTCACCCTCAATCTCACTCCGCGCGCCCCGTCCAAGCTCGCCTACCGCGTGGGGTGCGGTTTTGACGGTGGCTGTCCGACCACCTCCGCGTCCGGCCCAGCTCCGAGCTACTTCGCGAGCGGCGTAGACATGTTCGGTGCGATCGTGTCGATTACAGACACCGCCCCTCCGAGCATGTGGGTCGAACAAGCCGGGCTGTTTGATGGCGGAACCGCGGTTGGCACTCGGCCCGTCGTCGTCCAGGCCGCCAATGACGGCAGCGGCATCAAGAAGCTTGCGGTGTTCGCAGACGACAGCGAAGTCCCGATCGGTGTCACCGACTTCGAGGAGGACCTCAACATGTGCAACTGGTCCATGCCGATGCCGTGTCAGAACGTCACGGAGACTGAGATTCCTGTCGACACCAGTCAGCTAGCGGATGGGCTGCACTCGTTCGTCGTCAAGGCGTTTGACGCGGCAGACAACGAAGCGGTTTCGACAACACACTTCGCGACCGTCAAGAACACCCCAGATCCCACGCCGCCGCCGGAGCCCACCCCCGCTCCGACTCCGACACCCACACCCACACCCACACCCACCCCGAACGACCCGGTGGCCGGAGACGGCGCCGGTCTGCCGAACGGAGTCAGCAACGGGGCGGATGTTTCTGGCACCGGCGCGAGTGGGGGGCCCACGTTGAGCGTCTCGTTCGACCAGAACCGCGCTGCGCGGCTGAAGGCGAAGTACGGGCGGATGGTGACTGTGAGCGGCCACCTTCGTGACGGCGGTGGGTCTGCCATTGCGAGCGCGCAGATCGACTTCAACGCGGTGCTCACGAGGCCTGGCGCGCGGGTCCAGGACCTCGGTTCGGTCCGAACGGACAGCAACGGGACGTTCTCGCTGCGGGTCGCCACGAAGCTTGGCTCGCGTCAGCTGCGGTTCGCCTATCGCCCGCAGATCGGCGGGGCCGTTTCGGTGTCCTCGCACGTCCAGCTGGACGTGATGGCGCCGCTGACGTTCACGGTGGGGCCCAAGCGTGTCCGCAACAAGCACGCCGTGCTGTTCAGCGGCAAGCTCAGGGCGGGCCCGATCCCGCGCAGGGGCAAGGTCGTGAACCTGCAGGTCGTCGTCGACGGCCACTGGCACACGTTCGCGACGGTGCGTTCGTCGCGAAGCGGCAGGTTCAAGTACCGCTACCGATTCACGCGGACCTTCGGCCTCGTGACCTACCGGTTCCGGGCTCGCAGCAGGTACGAAGCCGCGTATCCGTTCATCGCCGGCACCTCGAGAACGGTGCGCGTGCGGGTGAACGGCTGCCCGTGCGAATGACGTGATCCGCAACCGTCGGGCACGGCCAGTCGTTCTCTGGTCGTGCCCGACGGATACCCTCATCTGCGTGACTGAGGCGCTCCCGGCCGTCGTTGTCGACGGCGTCAGCAAGTCGTTTCGACTTCCCCATGAGCGTGTTCACACGCTGAAGGAGCGCCTGCTCCACCCGCTGCGCGGCAACCCGCTACGACACGCTCCGCGCGCTGCGGGACGTGTCGTTCGTCGTCGAGCGCGGCGAGTTCTTCGGCATCGTCGGACGCAACGGCTCGGGCAAGTCGACGCTCCTGAAGTGCCTCGCCGGGATCTACGCCACCGACCTCGGCGACATCTACGTGAACGGGCGCATGTCGACGTTCATCGAGCTCGGCGTCGGCTTCAACCCCGACCTGCCCGCGCGCGACAACGTGATGATCAACGCGACGATGCTCGGCCTGTCGCCCAAGGAGGCCCGGCGCCGCTCGACTCGGTCATCGAGTTCGCCGAGCTTCAGGACTTCACCGACCTGAAGCTCAAGAACTACTCGAGCGGCATGATGGTCCGCCTCGCGTTCAGCGTGATGATCCAAGTCGACGCCGACATCCTGCTGATCGACGAAGTGCTCGCCGTCGGCGACGCCTCGTTCCAGCAGAAGTGCTTCGAGGAGTTCGAGCGGATCAAGCGCTCGAAGGCGACGGTGCTGTTCGTCACGCACGACATGGGCTCGGTGCAGCGCTTCTGCGACCGGGCGATGCTCCTGGAGCACGGCAGGGCGGTGCAGCTCGGAGATCCCGAGCACGTCGGAAACCGCTACCTCGAGCTGAACTTCTCCGAGCAGGCGCGCGCCGCTGAGGCCGAGGGAGAGGACAAGGCGCCGCCGGCGCCCGTCGAGCCGAAGGTCGAGGAGCCGGTCCGGTACGGAGACGGCCGCGCCGAAATCGTCGAGGCATGGTTCGAGGACGCCGAAGGCCGGCGGGCAGACGTGCTCGCCCATGGGAAGCACGCCACGTTCGCCGCGCAGGTGCGGTTCCACGAGGACATCGACGACCCATTGATCGGCCTCAACCTGGTCAACAGCCACCGCGACCACTGTCTCAGCGCCTCCAACCAGAAGGGACCAAAGCTCGGCGCCTGCAAGGCCGGCGAGGAGCTGACGTTCCGCGTCGCGTTCGAGTGCATCTTCAGCCCGGACCGCTACTTCGCCACGCCGGCGATCGCCGCCGGCCGGGTGCCTGGATCGATCGGCGCGAGCGTTTCGTCGACGTGATGGTCACCGGGATGGAGCGCAGTCGACTCGATCGTGACGAATCCCTACGCGGTCACGGTCGACAGGGCCGAGGTGAGCGCCTGATGAGCCGGGATCGCCGGGCTCGGGCAAGCCGATCAAGGGACCCAGCGCGCTCGGCAGCGACCGCAAGCGGTTCTGGCAGCTGACCAGCGCGCTCGCGGTCACCGACTTCAAGCTGCGCTTCTTCGGCAGCGCGCTGGGCTATCTGTGGCAGCTGATGCGCCCGCTGATGCTGTTCGGCGTCCTGCTGGTGGTGTTCACCAAGGTCGCGCGCTTCGGCGACGCCGTGCCCCACTACGCGGAGGGACTGCTGCTGGGCATCGTGCTGTTCACGTTCTTCAGCGAGTCGACCGGCGGGGCCGTGACGAGCCTCGTCAACCGCGAGTCGCTCGTGCGCAAGATCGAGTTCCCGCGCCTGGCGGTCCCGCTGAGCGTGGTTCTGCAGTCGACGTTCAACCTCGCGCTGAACATGGTCGCGGTGCTGATCTTCGTGCTCGCCTCCGGCGTCGAGGTCCGCTGGACCTGGCTGGAGCTGCCCTTGATCGTCGTGGCGATGGGCGTGCTCGCCACGGGCGTTTCGATGCTGCTCAGCGCGGCGTTCGTCCGCTACCGGGACGTCAGCCCGATCTGGGACGTGGTCACCCAGGTGCTGTTCTACGCATCCGGTGTCTTCTTCTCCTACGAGACGATCAAGACCGACCACCAGAAGCTGGCCAACCTCATGGCGCTCAATCCCATCGGAGCGCTGCTCCAGCAGGCCCGGCACGCCATGCTCGGGCCCGCGTACGCCACGGCGCCGACTGCGGCCGGCGGTTGGGGCTATCTCCTGATCCCGATCGGGGTGACGCTGCTGCTGGTCGTCTGGGGCTTCGTCTACTTCGACCGGCAGGCGCCGCGCATCGCTGAAGAGTTGTGAGGCTTCGCCGCAAGCCGCGCGGCCATGGCCTGCCCGGGCTCGAACCCGTCAGCCGGCAGTTCGGGTTCGACCGCGGGAAGCCGATCGACCGCTGGTACATCGAGCGCTTCCTGGATGGGCACCGCGCCGACGTGCGGGGAGCTGTCCTCGAGGTCGCCGAGGACACCTACACGCAGTGGTACGGCGACGGCGAGGTCGCCCGGTCCGACGTCCTGCACCACGCCGGGACCGAGCAGTCGACCATCGTCGGTGATCTCACGACCGGAGCCGGGCTTCCCGCCGCCGCCTACGACTGCTTCATCTGCACGCAGACGCTGCCCTTCATCTACGACGTGCACGCCGCCGTCCGCGGGATGGCGAACGTCCTGGTGCCCGGCGGCGTCGTGCTCGCCACCGTGCCGGGCATGTCGCAGGTGAGCCGTGAGGACAAGCGCGACTGGGGCGATTGGTGGCGGTTCACGAGCGACGGGGCGCGCCGGCTGTTCGAGGAGGCGTTCGACGACGTCGACGTCGAAGCGCACGGCAACGTCCTGAGCGCCGCCGCGTTTCTCTACGCCTACGCGGCCGAGGAGCTCACGGAAGCCGAGCTGTCACATCGCGACCCGGACTACGAGCTGCTGATCACCGTTCGCGCGACGTCCCGAACGCCCTGACGTCGGCCATCAGGTCCTCGAACAGGCGAGGGAACAGGCGCGAGGCACGGAAGGCCGAGGCCTTGGCGTGGCCGCGGATCCGGATGGCGCGGAAGGCGTCGGGGCTGGTGTGGATCGCGCCGATGACGTGCTTGAGGACGGCCGGGGAGCGGACCTGGACGTAGTCGATGCCTGGTTCGAGGCCGTGGGAAGGGTCGAGCGGTTCGCTCACCACGAGGTGGCCGGCGGCGAGGTGCAGGCAGACGCGGTTCTCGAACGACGGGAACGGGCCGACGTGAAGGTTGATGCCGACGTCGATCGAGCCCCACAGCTCGCGCGTCGAAGACCCGTCCAGCCCGGCGGCGATCCGCAGGCCCGTGACGACGTGCAGCACGTCGAACTCGTGCTTGACCGGCGTGAGCCATTGCTCGCGGTGATCGGTGGAGTAGCCGACGAACGCGATGCGCGGAGGGCGGGCCGGGGCACGCAGGGAATCGGCGAACAGATGGTCGGCGACCGGCAGCGGCACGGATCGCCAGACCGGGATGCCGGCGGACTCGGCGGTCGCCGCGCCCATCGGGTCGAAGGTGATGATGCGGTCGAACTGCGACGCGTCGGTCTGCGCGAGCTCGCTCAACCGAAACGCCTGCTCGGGATGAACCTCGCCGCTCGCGTCCCGCGGGATCGGCTCGGTGTTGAACCCCACCGTCAGCGCGTCGACACCCCGCAGGAACCCTGCCGGCAGCGTCTCCGGCCGGAACACCAGCACGACGTCGGGCCGGATCTCATCCAGCGCGACACGGACGGGCGCGGGATCCGCGCCGCCGCGGTGGTCGACGAAGAACGGCTCGACCCCGGACGCGGGCTCCAGCAGCGCGCACTGCTCGAAGTACTCCCGCTGCCCGACGAAGCAGGCCTTCACAGCAGGCGCTTCTTCGCCCGCCGCGCGATCGCCCGCAGCGGCCGGGACCCCTCGACGCGATCGCGGACCTTCTGGGCGGCGAGATAGGCCTCGTCGTTCTCCAGGCGCTTGATGTAGGCCGACGCGGCGAAGTGATCCTGGCGCAGCAGCGCGACGCCGGCCATGACGTCCCCCATCAGCCGGTGCGGCCAGCGAGCCGACTCGGGAGGATCCGAGGCGGCGATCGCAGACAGCGCCACGGCGATCTCCGACGCGTCCGACGGCCAGTCGGCGACCGCGGCGCGCGCGCCCTCCCCCAGCCGCGTCGCCAGCTCGGGGTCGGACGCCAGCCGGCCCTGAAGGCGCGCGACGTCGGCCTCGTCGTCGGGCTCTGCGATCAGCCCGCTGACCATGTGCTCGACCGGCCCGGCATTAGCGGGCAGGACGATGGGCGCCGAACCGGCGAGCATCGCCGGGACCGGTGATCCCTCCAGCACGACGGTGGCGGCTGCCGGGGCCAGCGGCAGGCGCCCGAGCAGCACGCGGGCATCGGGGCGAAGCGCGGCAAGGGCGGCCTGTACCGAGGGGTCGGTGGCGATGAAGTCGACCGGCAGGTCGAGCGCCACGACCGCAGCGAGCCGCTCCGCCTGCCACACGCCCATGGCCTCGAACGCGAGCTCGGAGACCAGCTCGGCGTAACGCGCGGCCTCGACCCCGAACAGGTGCACGGTGGTCTGCCACGAGGTCGCGAGCGCCACGTCGAACGCCCCCGACACGTCGCCGATCGCCACCACCGAGGCAGCGCCCAGCGCCGCCGGACTGGAGACCACGCGCTCCGTCAGCGCCACGACAACTTCGTGATCGGCCGCCAGCTCAGCGGCGACCCGAGCCACCGGGTCGTCACCGGCGGGCAGGCCCTCTGCGAGCACGCACAGCCTCAAGACCGCCATATCCTACGAGCGTGCGCCTCGCGTTCGTCGGCCAGCAGGCCTACTTCGGCTACATCGCGCTCGAGCAGCCGGTCGGCGACCTCGAGCCGCGCTTCTTCGAACTGCGCCCCAACGAGTCCGGGACGGAGCTGCGCGCGGCACTCGACGCGTACGACCCCGACGTCCTCATCGCCTTCCGGCCCGAGTTCGTCCCGGCAGGCCTCTTCGAGGGCCTGAGGGCGATCACGCTCGGCTGGCTCACCGAGCCGCTCCCTCGCGGCGAGGACGCTCACGACGACCTCAAGCAGCGCCTCGAGTACCTCAGGGGCATCGACGCCGGCAATTTCGACCGCGTCATCGCGTTCGAGCCGAAGATCGTCCCGGCGGCGGCCGACGTCGTACCGATCTGGCGCACCGTCCCGCTGCCCTGCACCGACCGCCTCTTCGCGGAGCCCAGGGACACGGGCGCCGCACCGCGCTTCCTGTTCACCGGCCGCTCCACGCCGCACCGCGACGCCTTCCTCAACCCGATCAAGCACGACTTCGATGTCGTGCACCTCGCCCACGGCGTGACCGACGACAAGCTCGCCGAGTTCATGGCGCAGTGCGACGCGGGCATCAACCTGCACAACGAGCCCTACCCGACCTTCGAGAACCGCTGCAGCGTCTACCTCGCCGCCGGCCTGCTGCTGATCTCCGAGACGCTCGACCCGCGCTGCGGCCTGATCCCCGGGGTGCACTACGTCGAGTGCGACGCGCCGTGGGCGATGTGGGAGATCTGCGCGGCGATGACGCGAACTCCGCATGCGTTTCGTACCATCCGCCTGCGCGGAAGGGCGGCGGGGGAACGCTTTCGCGCTTCGACCATCTACCCCCGGCTCGCCGCCGATCTGGTCGCCGACGTCCGGGCTCACGGGTCGCCTCGCGGCGCCGGGGTGACCGCTACCTTGGGAACCAAATGAGCGTTGAACGGAACATGAATGGACGTGGCAACGGGCTGGCCGAGCAGGCGCCCGACTCCGACCAGACGATCCTCGTCGCCGGCGGCGCGGGCTACATCGGCTGCATCCTGATCCCGAAGCTCGTCGAGCGCGGCTACAAGGTTCGCCTGCTCGACCGCATGTACTTCGGCGAGCAGGGCCTCGATGCCGTGCGCGACCGGATCGAGACGATCGTCGCCGACGTGCGCGACATCCCGGAGAGCGCGCTGGACGGCGTCGACGGCGTCATCAACCTGAGCGGCCTGAGCAACGACCCGACTGCCGAGTTCGATCCCGAGGCGAACTGGCAGATGAACGCGGTCGCGACCGAGACGCTCGGCCAGATGTGCGTCAAGCGCGGCATCGAGCGCTACGTGTTCGCCAGCAGCTGCTCGCTGTACGACGGTCTTCCGCCCGGCATGCACGACGAGAACGCTCCGATCGAGCCGCGTGCGCCTACGCCACCTCCAAGCGCTACGGCGAGGAGGCGCTGCTGAAGCTCGCCGACGAGGGCCTCACGCCGGTGCTGCTGCGCAACGGCACCGTCTACGGCCACTCGCCGCGGATGCGGTTCGACCTGGTCGTCAACACGTTCGTCAAGGACGCACTGCTGACCGGCAAGCTGATGCTGCACGGCGGCGGCTGGATGTGGCGCCCGCTCGTGGACGTCCGCGACGTCGCCGACGCGATGATCGCGGCGTACGAGGCTCCCGCCCAGAAGGTGCGCGGGGAGATCTTCAACGTCCTGCACTCGAACTACCAAATCCGCGAGCTGGCGATGATCGTCGCCGGAAGCGTGCAGCTGGTGACCGGACGGACGATCGAGCTCGAGGAGGTCCCCGCGCCGAAGCTCACACGCGACTACGAGTGCTCCAACGCGAAGCTCTCGGTGACGCTCGGGTTCATCCCGCGCTACTCCGTGCTCGAGGCGGTCACCGACCTGCTCGACCGTGTGGGCCAGGCGACCCCCGCCGAGCTGACCGATCCGCGCTGTTACAACATCCGCTGGCTCGAGCTGATGAACGAGCTCAAGCCGTCGCTCGAGCGGTTTTCCAGCGTCCTGTGAGCCGGCGCGCTGATCACCGGAGGCGGCGGCCAGCTCGCCTCCGACCTTCAGGAGAGCCTGGGCGACGACGCGCGCTCGTACTCGCACGCGGAGCTCGACATCGCCGACAGCGCCGCGCTGGACCGCGCGTTCGACGAGGTCCGCCCCGACGTCGTCTTCAACTGCGCCGCCTTCCACAATGTGGACGTCTGCGAGACCGAGCCGGACTCCGCCTGGGCGGTGAACGTGCGCGCGGTGCGCGACCTCGCCGGGCGCGGCGCCAAGCTCGTCCACCTCAGCACGAACTACGTCTTCGACGGACGCCGCGAGGAGCCCTACGGCGAGGACGACCTGCCGAACCCGCGCTCGATCTACGCGCTGACGAAGCTCGCGGGGGAATATGCCGCGCTGGCGTACGGCGACGGCGCCCTGGTCGTCCGCGGAGCTGGCCTGTACGGGGTGCACGGGAGCGCCTCGAAGGGCGGCAACTTCGTCCAGCGGATGGTTGCGCGCGCGAAGGAGCAGAACCAGCTGAAGATGGTCGCCGACCAGCGGCTGCAGCCGACGTTCACGGCCGACCTCGCGGGTGCGCTGATCGATGCGGTGAACGCGGACGCGAGCGGCCTGCTGCACCTGACCGCGTCCGGCGCGTGCTCGTGGTTCGAGTTCACCGAGGCGATCATGGAGCTCGCCGGCATCGACGTGCCGATCGAGCCGGCGCAGACGACGATCGGCCCGGGGCAGCCCGACCGGCCGCTCAACGGCGTGCTCGCGCGGCCGCGGGCCGATGCGCTCGGTCTGGCCGAGCTGCGCCCCTGGCGCGAGGCCCTCGCCGATTACATGGGCATCGCGGGCCTGCGCGCGTAGACGCGTTCGATCAGCCCGCTCCTCGCGGGAGCCACACCTGCGCACCCTTCAGCTGTAGGGCGATGACGTAGCGATGACGATCCATGTACGCGCGCAGCGTGTCGAGGTCGGCGTGCGCGTCCGGATCCGACATCACGCCTATCGCGGCGGGCGGTCGCTCTTCGAGGTCACGCATGCGCTCGCGCCGCGCAACCGGGTCACTGAGCGCCGGGAAGAAGTCGAAGTAGCGCGTCATCGCCCGCCGGTCGGCGAGCCAGTACACCTCGGGGTGCGAGCCCGTCATGAAGATGCGCGCGCCCGGGCGCGTGTGCTCATCGATGTATCGGGCGACGGGGTAGGCCAGGCTCCAGTCCTCGGGCGTATCGAGCGACCATCGCCGGTCGACGGGAAGCTCGAGCTGGCGCAGCTGCGGTCCCGCGACGTAGACGGCGAACGGCAGTGCCAGAACGAGGGCTGCGAGCGCGGCGCGCGCGCGTAGATCTTCCTGCCAGAGCGACGCGACGCCGACCGCGATCCCGCCGGCGATGCCGGGGAGCGCAATGTAGAAATGGTGCGGGAACGTGTAGCTCTGCAGCTCCGCCCGCAGCCAGACCAACGCGATCCAGAGCATCGCTGCAGCCGCGGTCACGCGCAGCTCCCTGCGCCTCAATGCCACCGCAGCGCCGACGACGCCCATCCAGAACAACGCCCCCGCCGGCGCGTCGAACCACTTCTGCAGGGTTCCGCCAAGGCCGCCGACGCGCAACGACGGGTCGATCGTCGCAGCCCCACCGGGATGCCGGATGATCCCGCCGCGCCCGACGACCTGATGCCACATGTCGTCCAGAGCACCCGTCGCGCCGAGCCATACGGCCAGCGCCGCGAGGATTGCAAGCCCCCCACCGACCGCGACTGCGAGCCGCTTCACGCGCCCCTCGCGCGGCGATGCCCACAGCTCAAGCGCGATCACCGGTGCCACGACCGCGAACAGCGGATTGAACGCGGCGCCCGCAGCCATCGCAGCGCCAGAGCCCGCGGCGGCGAGCGTCCCTGGCAGCGTCGCCAGCCCCCATGCGCCGGCGAGGAACGCGATGCCGAACTGCTCGGTATTCGGGTCGTCACCCTGGATCGGCGAGGCTGCGGCGAGCAAGGCGAGCGTGATCCCCGCGAGGAGGCCTGCCGCTCGTCCCGCGCGCGAGCCGACCGCAGTCGCGACGCCGAGAGCGGCAGCAGCCGCGAAGAGCACGAGCACGAGCCGGACGAGGACGACCTTCGTGAACGTCACACTGTCGACCACGGCGAACGTCAGGAACGACATCGGGCCCTCGTTGAACGCGGCGTCCACGTACGGCGTGGCGCCACGGGCGACGAGATGGCCCACGTAGAGCAGCTGGCCGGTGTCCCGCTCGATCGGCTTCTGATACGACGCGGGGCGCGAAACGGCCGCCAGGCAGGCGAACAGCGCGAAAGCGACGAGGGTCGGATGGCCCTCCGCCAGGCGGGATGCCCGCGCGCGCATCAGCCCAGGTACTCGAACGGCAGCGAGTCGGCGATGTCGCGCAGAAGCGGCGCGTTGAGGTCGCGCTCGGACGTCTTCGAGCTCGGCCGACGGGATCGGCCACTCGATGCCCACGTCGGGGTCGTCGAACTTGATGCCGCGCTCGGTCGCGTCGGCGTAGTAGCCGTCCTGCTTGTACATCACGTCGGCGATCTCGCTGAGCGTGCAGAAGCCGTGAGCGAAGCCGACCGGGCAGTAGAGCGACGTGCATGTTCTCGTCGGTCGAGCTCGAAGCCCTCCCACTGGCCGTACGCGGCGAGCCGCGCCGGATGTCGACGATGACGTCGTACGATCGCTCCGCGCCCGCAGCGCACGAGCTTCGCCGCGCCGCGCCGATCTGGAAGTGCATGCCGCGCGCGATGCTGCCCCGAGCGCGAGTGGTTGTCCTGGATGAACTCGCCGACGATCCCGCCGGCCTCGTGAGACGTTGCGGCGATAGGTCTCGGAGAAGAAGCCGCGCTCGTCGCCGAACACGCGCGGCTTGATCAGCTTCACGTCAGGGAGCTTGCACTCGGTGATCTCCATGGCGTGCAGCCTATGGCCGGGCGCGGCCGAACGCGCCGACGTCGGCGATCGCGTCGTGGAGCAGGCGCGGCCACACCCGACGAGGCGCGGAACTGCTCCGCCTTGCGCCGACCCCGCACGCGGACCCGGTGCCACAGCCCGGGAAGCGCCGAGCATCTCGAGCGGCGTGGCAGAGCGATCCGGGCGCCGTGATCTCGATGTAGTCCAGGCCTGGCTCGAGCCCGTGCGCCGGCGACAGCCACTCGCTCAGGACGAGGTGCCCGGCGGCGAGGTGCAGGCAGACGCGGTTCTCGAAGCTCGGGTAGTCCTCGTTGTGGACGTTGATGCCGACGTCGTGCTCGGCCAGCGCCTGCTCGAGCTCGGTCGCGCCGACGCCGAACGCCAGGTGCAGCAGGTCGTGGTGGTGCTTGACGTCCATCAGCACGCGCTCGCGGTGCGGAGTGGAGCGCCCGACGAACAGCAGCGCGTGGCTTGCCGCGCAGCGGCGCGCCGACGTCGCGGAAGTAGCGGTCGCCGACCGGCAGTGGGATCGACCGCCAGACGTCGAGCGGCTCCGGAAGCCGCCGGCGCGATGAACGGGTCGAAGGCGACCATGCGGTCGAAGTTCGTCGCGTCGACCTGGCGCTAGCTCCCACAGACGCCGCGTCCAGGTCCTCGTGGCGGCGCGGCCTCGCGCGGCAGCGGCTCAGTGAGGAAGCCGAGCGTCAGCGCGTCGAGCCCATGGAGCGCGCCGGCAGGGATCAGCTCGGGCCGGAAGACGCAGACCGCGTCCGGGCGCCGGTCGCACACGTCGCTCAGCAGCAGCTCGACGTCGGCGTCGCGTCGGAACTCGTGAAAGGACGGATCAAGCACGGGCGAGGCCGGCGGCAGGCACGTCTCGAAGAACGTCGCCTGGCCGATCAGGGCGAGGCGCAGGCGGCGGTGCATGGAGCACGGATACCATGGCCCGCCGAGCCATGCCCAGCTGGCAAGAACGCATCACCCACGACACCGAGCCGGCGATCCGCGTCGAGCACGACCTGCGCTACCGCTACGCGGCGCCCGCGATCGCGGGCGCAACGCTGTGGTGCGACCTGGGCTGCGGCAACGGCGTGGCGGCGGCCACGGCGCGCCCCGAGGGCTTCCAGGGCGAGATCCTCCTCGTCGACGTTGCTGCGAGCGCGCTCGCAGCCGCCGCCACGGAGGTACCGGGCGCACGGACACTGCAGGCAGACCTGAGCGATCCCGGCGACGTGGCGAAGCTTGCGACCGAGCTCAAGGGCAAGGGCACCGTCGTGACCTGCTTCGAGGTGATCGAGCACCTCACGACGTTCGTCCCGCTGGTCGAGATGCTCGAGTCGCTCAAGAACGCGACCGTCGTCATGAGCGTTCCCAACGACGCCTTCTGGGCCGCGGAGAACCCGCACCACAAGACCATGTGGGGCGAGGGCGCATTCGCAGAGCTGCAGTCCCTGCTGCCCGAGGGCCACTCGGTCGCGCGCCAGCTGCAGCTCAACGGGAGCGCGATCGCCGAGGAAGGCGATGGCCGCGTGCCGACACACTTTCTCGCGAGCTGGGGCGGCGTGGCGCCGGCGGCGGTCCGCGACGTCGTGCAGACCGATCTCGACGAGCAGCGCGACTGGGTGCGCCGGCGCGAGGCCGACCTCGCCTACTTCAAGGCGATGGCCGAGGAGCGCGACGAGCTCTACGCGGAGGTCCGCCGGCTGAGCTCCGAGCTGGCGGAGTACCGGCGCTACATCCACGACCTCGAGGGGCGGCTCGGCCTGCCTCTGTCCGGCGAGCCCCCCCAGCTCACGCTGGGCGAGACCTCGTGAA
>CAWCEB010000135.1:0-16719 GCA_963794105.1 uncultured Actinomycetes bacterium
TGGTCGGAGCGTGCGTGTGGACGGTCATCGGGGTGTCGGTCTGGTGATGGACGCGGCAGCAGGAGCGAAGGACGCGCTGGACGTGATCGGTGAGGCCGTCATGGTCGACCGCGCACTTGAGCATCGCGGCCTTGATGTCGGTGCCCTGGATGCCCTCCTCGATGTCGCGCTTGAAGAGCTCGTCGAGCGGCTCTTCGCCGTCCAGCAGCGTGCCGGGGCCCATGAAGTGCCACAGGCGCGGCAGCACGTCGTAGGTGTACAGGCCCGTGGCGAGCGTGACCTGCAGCCCGGTGCCCTCGACGGCGCGCGACATCAGGTGGACGTCGCGCCCGAGGCCGAGCACCGACAGCTCGACGATGGTGTCGTAGCCGGCCTGCTTGAGCTCGCCCAGCGTCTGCTGGGCCTTGGGGATCTCGACCTCCGGATCCCAGCCGTGGAAGCCGGGCCAGCAGCCCTGCACCTCGAGGGAGAGGTTGAAGATGTGCTCATGCATCAGCACGCGGCCGAGCTGGCTCGTGTCCAGCGGCCCTCCCAGCGTCTGGATCTCAGTCATGAGGAGCAGCCTAAACGGGGCCCGACTATCCTCGCCCGATGGCCTTCGACACCAGCGGGATCGAACGGGGCGCGGACGGCATCGCGCGGTACACCGACCGGCCGGCGTCGCTCGTGGCGATGCTGCGCGCGACGGTCGAGCGGGCGCCGGACCGGGAGGCGGTCGTCGAGCTCGGCGGACCACGGCTGACCTACCGCGAGCTGTGGGACGGCGCCGCGCGCGTCGCCGGCGGGCTCAAGGCCCGGGGCGTGGGCGCCGACGACCGCGTCGCGATCCGGCTGGGCAACGGCGCCGACTGGGTGCTCGCCTTCTGGGGTGCGCAGCTGCTGGGCGCCGTCGTGGTGCCGGTGAACACGCGCTTCGCCGAGACGGAGGTGAACTACGTCCTCGACGACTCGGGCGCCGCGTTCGTGTTCGAGGACGGCGCGCCGCTCCCCGACGGCGACCCGTTTGTTGCCGATGGCGCCGAGCCCGACGACCTCGCGGCGATCTTCTACACGAGCGGAACGACCGGCTTCCCGAAGGGCGCGATGCTCACGCACGCGAACTTCCTGGCGAACTGCGAGACGGCCCGGCGCGTCGTCGGCCTGCCGCGCGAGGTCGAGCTGCGCACGCTCGTGTCGGTTCCGCTGTTCCACGTCACCGGCTGCAACAGCCAGCTGCTCGTCGCCTGCGAGCTCGGCGGGACGACGGTGATCATGCCGACGTTCGAGGTGAAGGCCTTCCTCGAGGCGATCGCGGCGGAGCGGATCGACATGCTCACGACGGTCCCAGCGATCTACTGGCTCGCGATCAGCCAACCGGAGTTCGCCGACATCGACGTCAGCTGCGTGCAGTGGGCCAGCTACGGCGGCGCGCCGATCGCGCCCGATCTGGTGCGGCGGATCATGGAGGCGTTCCCCAACGCTCGGGTCGGCAACGGCTTCGGCCTGACGGAGTGCTCGTCGATCGCCACCTTCCTGCCGCACGAGTACGCCGAGTCGCGGCCCGAGACCGTGGGCCTCGCGGCCCCCGTCGTCGACCTCGACATTCTCGACCCCGACGAGGAGGGCGCCGGCGAGCTGCTGATCCGCGGCCCGAACGTGTGCGCCGGCTACTGGCGCAAGCCCGAGCAGACCGCCGAGACGTTCGTCGGCGGCTGGCTGCACACCGGCGACGTCGCGAAGATCGACGACGGCGGCTTCGTCCAGATCGTCGACCGCAAGAAGGACATGATCAATCGCGGTGGCGAGAACGTGTACTGCGTGGAGGTGGAGAACGCGCTCGCGGGGTGCCCGGGCGTGGGGGAGGTGGCGGTCGTCGGCGTTCCCGACACGATGATGGGCGAGAAGGTCGGCGCGGTGATCGTGCCCGCGCCGGGCCATCGGTTCGACGTCGCCGTCGTGATGGCGCGGGCCCGGGAGCAGCTCGCCGACTTCAAGGTGCCCCAATACGTCAGCGTGCGCGGCGAGCCCCTGCCGCGCAACCCTGGCGGCAAGGTGCTCAAGGCGCAGCTGCGCGAGGCCGACTGGCGGTCCGTGTCGCGCTAGCCCTTGCGGGGCACGGCCGGCGCGCGCCTGGCCCCCGCCGGCAGCGGCAGCTTCTTGGCCTTCTTGATGCCGTTGCCCCTCTTCTCGTGCGTGGGCAGCGTGATCCTGACGTTCGAGATCGAGATCGAGAACTGGCCGTTGGACGCCCGCATGTAGGGAACGTCGCGGCCGAGGATCTGCAGCCGCGGGTGGTGGCCCTTGGCGAAGTGCCAGGCGTTGGCGTTGAGCTGCCACAGCAGCGACGTCGCGCCGTCCGCCGGGCGCAAGACGTTGCGCGCCACGAGCGTCTGCTGGCCGTCGGGCGCCACGTCGAACAGGCGGCCGGTGAGCAGCGGGTACTGGCCGGTGATCGCGATCTTCGCCTGGATCGTCGGCGAGCCGATCATCGTGTAGCCCTTGCCCTTCGCGTCGGGGAACGCGTAGGACGCCGTGCCCGGCTCCGAGGCGGTGGTCGTCGTGGCGCAGGCGCCGGGGCCGAGCACCGGGTCGAACGTCTTGCTCACGTTCGGGTCACCGCCGTCGGACGTGACGGTCTGTGCCGGGTTGGAGCGCAGGACGCGCTGGCCGGGGTGCAGCTTCGCCCAGTTGGCCGCGGTGTACGGGCCGCCGGACTTCGCGCTGCTGGGGCAGGTCTGGGTGAGCACCGTCACGTCCTGCTTGGGCGCCTTGCCCGAGCCGAGCACGTAGTGATCGAGCCACGCGTTGATCCTGGTCTTCAGGCGCGCGGTGTCGGCCGGCTTGTTCTGCCCGCGCATGTGCCCGTAGTCGAAGTACATGAGCTTCAGCGGGACCTTCGGGTACAGCCGCTTGACGAGCGTCGCGAAGCGCAGCGTCTCCGCCGGCGGGAAGAGGTCGTCCGTGAAGCCGCTCGAGAGCAGCATCGGCGCCGGGGCCTCGGTGTTCGGCACGGCCTCGCCGTCGAGCACGTACTGCGCGCCGTGGTACTTGACGAAGATGTTGATCAGGTCGTCGTAGGCCGGCGTGTTGGTGGGCTCGCCGGCGTTGGTGATCGCGTTCCACGTCGTCAGGTCGGACTCGTGGTCCACGCCGGGCGGCGAGTAGTAACCGCTCAGGTTGCCAAGGATGTAGAGGCCCTGCACGAAGGACATCTTCAACTCGCCGCGGGGGGTGAAGTTCTCCTGGGCGCGCGGCACGGTGTAGTCCAGCCAGCGGCCGTTCGGGGTGAGCGAGCTGATGAGATCGCTCCACGGAATCGTGGGCGTCGCGGCGGCGATCGCCATCGGCGTTCCGTTCGGGCTCGTCCACGGCGCGAGCGTGCCGTCGTGCTGCATGATGCGGTCCTTCAGCGTGGCGAGCATGATCGAGCTGCCGCCGCCGTAGGACTCGCCGATCGCGCCGATCTTCGTCGGCTGCGCGAGGCCCTGGTCCACGAGCAGGCCGGCGAGGTACTGGAAGTCGCGGACCTCGAAGCGCGTGTCGAGCAGGCGCAGCCATCCGGTGGCGCAGTCGGGCAGCGTGCGCGAGGCGAGCGAGCCGCACGAGTCGCCGAAGCCGCGGTCGGTCGTGTTGATCACCGCGTAGCCGCGCTTGGCGAGGTCGTGAGCCGACGGCAGCCACGGCGACTCCTGGGAGTCGAACGGCTTCTTCGAGCCACCGTAGCCGTGCAGGACGAGGACGAGCGGTGCGGGGCCGGCGGTCGCCGGCAGGGAGACGTTGACGTCGAGCGGCTGGCCGTCGAACGACGGCACGCGCGTCGCGACCGAGCCCTGGCAGAAGCGCGTCCCGTCGGACTGGGCGGCGCAGGGGATGCGGCCGAACGCGGAGGGCTCATCGGCGTTGGCGGCGGCGGGGGCGACGAGCGCCACGGCGGCGGAGAGGGCGCCGATGGCGCGCTGGATCGACGTCATGGCGACGAGCCTACCGTCGCTAGATTGAGCTGCGGTGCACCTCAAGCGCGTCATCCCCTGCCTGGACGTCGACGCCGGCCGCGTCGTGAAGGGCACGAACTTCGTGAACCTGCGCGATGCGGGCGACCCTGTCGAGCTCGCCGAGCGCTACGACGCCGAGGGCGCCGACGAGCTGATCTTCCTGGACATCACCGCCACGCACGAGAAGCGCGACACGATCGTGGAGCTCGCGCGGCGGACCGCCGAGAACGTGTTCATCCCGTTCACGATCGGCGGCGGGATCCGCAGCGTGGCCGACGCGCAGGCGGTGCTCGACGCCGGTGCGGACAAGATCAGCGTCAACTCCGCGGCCGTGGCGCGGCCCGAGCTCGTCAGCGAGCTGGGCGACCGGCTCGGCGCGCAGTGCGTCGTGCTCGCGATCGACGCGCGCAGCGACGGGAACGGCTCGTGGGAGGTGTTCGTCGCCGGCGGTCGCACGGCGGCCGGGCGCGACGCGGTCGAGTGGGCGCGCGAGGGCGTGGAGCGCGGCGCCGGCGAGATCATGCTCACGTCGATGGACCGCGACGGCACCGAGGACGGCTACGACCTCGAGCTCACGCGCGCCGTCAGCGAGGCCGTCGGCGTGCCGGTCATCGCCTCCGGCGGCGCCGGTACGCTCGACCACCTCGTCGAGGCGCTGCAGTCCGGCGCCGACGCCGCTCTTGCGGCCTCGATCTTCCACTACGGCACCTACACGATCGCGCAGGCGAAGGCGCGCCTGGCGGCCGCCGGCGTCCCGGTCCGCCGGACTGAGGGGACAGTCCCCTGAGTCCGGGGTCAGCCCCAGGCGAGGACTGTGGCGGTGCCCTGGCCCGTCGGTGGGTTGCCGGCTTCGATGTCGGCGCGTAGGCGCTCGAGGCCGGCGGTCAGCTCGGCCGGGTGGTCGCGCTCCAGGCGTTCGAAGTAGCTCGTCTGCGAGCGCCAGGCCGGATCGAGGATCTTGTCCGGGAACGCCGTGAGGGCAGCGAGAGAACCGTCCTCGAGCTCGCGAAAGACGATCTCGATGCGCTGAGCGCCGGGAAGCAGGTCGCTGAGGTCCGCGAGCGGCGGGTGGGATGCGTCCATCCACGCGCGCGTCGACGGGAAGTAGTCGAGGTACCAGGCGTGCTCGATGTCCTCGCGCGCGAAGACCATCAGTGCACCGCGGCCGCCGGGCCGAAGGACGCGGCGCTGCTCGGCGAGTGCGCGCGGGCGGTCGTCGACGTGGTGCAGCATCGAGACGCATATCACCGCATCGAAGCTCGCGTCCTCGAACGGCAGCGCCTGCGCATCGCCCTCCACGGTCTCGAGGCCCTTCGCCGCAGCCCGAGCGAGCATGTCGGCCGAGCGGTCGCAGACGACGGGCTGCCAGCCCTCCTCGCGCAGCGCGGCCGCGTAGTTGCCCGTGCCGCCGCCCACGTCGAGCAGCCGCCGTCCGGGGGCACCGGCCAGGGCGGCCCGCAAGGGGGCGAGCACCGAATGGGTCGCGCGGCGCGTCTCGTCATATCGGCGCGCCTGGTTGCCGTAGTCGGGGAGCAGCCCGCTCATCGCTTCCGGCGGCGGACCGCATGGCACTTCGTGTGGCCGTTGGACTTGAAGCAGACGTACGGCTTGCGGCGGCGGCAGTGGGTCTTGCCGTTGCGCTTGAAGCAGACCACTGCCGAGTGCGCGAGCCGGCGCTTCTGGTGGCGCAGTCGCGCGCGCTTCTTCGCCGCCTTCTTCTTCGCCCGGTGCTTCTTCTTCGCAACCGCCGGCATCTTGTGCTTGGGCTCCAGCGCCGTGATCGATGAGTGCCCGACGAGGTAGAGCCGCTGCCCGTCGCTCACGACCGGGTTGAACTGCCCGCGGCTGATCTTCCACAGCAGGTTGCCGGTCCGCGCGCCGAGCGCCCGCGTCTGCTGCTCGAGCGTCGAGAACCAGACGGTGTCGCCGATCACGACCGCGCCGCCCGACACGCGGCCGTGCGCGTCGCGGACCCAGAGCTTGCGGCCCGAGCGCGCGTCGAGCGCGTAGAAGCGCCGGTCATAGGAGCCGAAGTAGACCGCCGGCCGCCCGCCGGGGACCTGCGCGACCGCCGCTGACCCGTACACATAGCCGCCCGTGTGGATACGCCACGCGAGCTTGCCGCTCGATGACGCGAACGAGTACATGAAGCCGTCGGTGTTGCCGATGTAGACGCGCCCGTAGGCGACCGACGGCGTTGCGTAGAACTGGCCGGAGGACAGGCCGTGGTGGGCGCCACTGGTCGAGACGCGCCACAGCTTGTGTCCATCGGATGAGCGCACGGACGTCAGGTGTCCCGAGTAGTCGCCGAAGAACAGGCGGCCGAGGTAGTCCATCGCGATGCCGCCCTTGACCGCGCCCGAAGCCCGGTAGCGCCACTTGACGGAGCCGTCGCTCGTGCGCAGCGCGTAGACCGTCCCGTTCTCGGTGCCGAAGTAGAGCGTGTTCCCGACCACGAGCGGCGAGGACTCCGCGCGGCTGGGCAGCTTGTGCGACCAGCGCGTGCGCCCGCTGCCGACGTTGACCGCGACGACGCGCCCGGCACGGACCCCGCGGCCGCGCTCGAGGATCACGCAGTAGACCGAGCTGCCGGCCACCGCCGGCGACGAGGCCGCGAGGTGCCCGAGCTTGCGCCCCCAGCGCACGTGCGCCGACTTGCGCCCGATCGCCACGAGCACGCCGTCGTCCTTGAGCAGGAACATCGACCGCGCGTTGAGCACCGGCGGGAACTCGAGCAGCGCGCCGGCCTTGTAGTGCCACGGCCGGTCGAAGGGCGCGTGGATCGGCCGCCTGAGCGGCAGGTAGCGCGTGCGCTCCTTGTCGTAGCCGTAGAACGGCCACTGGAAGCCCGGGTCGCTGACGCTCTTGGGCTGGGGGGGCTGCTGGGTGGTGGTCGCCGGGGGCGCCGTGAATTCGACGTCCGGATGCGACACGTCGCCGGGCTCACCGGTGAGGATGACGACGGCGGCGATCCCGACGGCGAGGCACACGACGGCTGCCGCCACGGCGACCCACTGCAGCCACCCGTGTGGCCGGGGGAAGCGGGTCATGCGGTCCCGGAGGTTAGACGACTAGCCCCTCACCTCGACCACCTGATGCATTGTGATCGGGTGAAGAAAACAGAAGAGCCTGTACGTGCCAGGCACGGTGAACTGCTTGCGATAGACGAATCCGTGGCCCTGTGAGGTCGAGTTCACGTCGCGCGGGCCGCCGGCGAGGAACACGTTGTGGCGCAGGCGCCCGGTCCAGTTCCACGTGACCGTGGCGCCGACCGGTACCGACACGTTCGCCGCGTCGAAGAACGAGTCGCCCACCTTCACCGACGCATTGCCGTCCGCGACGACCGAGCGGCCCTCGGGCACGTCGATCTCGTGGACCTTGCCGTCGGCGCCGACGGCGTTGAACGGCACCGGCTCGTAGGGCGCGCCGGCGCGGCCGTCCGCGCGCGTCCACATGATCCGCGCGTCCGACGGCATGGCGGCGCACGGGTCCTTCACCGACGCATCCGGCGCGATGTAGACGTGCGCGATCGCCATCACGCCGGGGTGCGGGTGCTCGTCGTCGTACAGGCCCGTGACGTCGAGCTTCTGCCCGCGGCGCACCGGGATCCCCTGCTTGGACAGGAAGTAGCCGGTCGCGATCGGGCCGGGCTCGTGCAGGATCGGTCGAATCGTGTAGACGGTGTCGCCGGGCAGCCCGTAGCGCGGGTCGTGGCGGATGATCGTGCGGTCGCCGCAGCCCGGCTCGGAGATCTCGACGCCCTTGGACGAGCCATGCAGGTGCGCGCCCGAGGCGACGATCCGCCCGCTGAAGGGCATCGTCCAGCGGTGGCGCCGCACGTTGGTGGAACCCGGCGAGCCGCCACCGTCGACCTCGTAGCTGGGGAACTTCAGGCAGCCCTCGGCGCGCAGCCACAGCGGCTTGACGCGTTGCAGCCTGCGGCCGGTGACGAGCCGCACCGTGTACTCCACGTACGCATGGCGCGCGCGCAGCCCGTGGCTCATGAGCATCGTCTGCATCCGCCAGTGGTCGCGGCGGTCGACCTGGTAGCCGTAGCCCGGCGGGAGCTCGAGGTGCTCGTGCTCCTCGCCGGTGCCCCAGAACGGCTCGCCGCGGCGCCCGTGACACGACGTGGTCTTCGCCGGCCCGCCGCTGTAGCCGGCGTTGATGAACACGATGTGGTGCAGCATCACGTGCTGCAGCGGCACCGGCCGCCCCGGCGCGTACATCAGCCGCGCGTACATGTAGGTGATGTAGCCGTCGCGCTTGGGCGTCTTGACGAACAGCTTCGGATAGATCGTCTCGAAGCCGCCGATCTCGAACGTCTTGGTCCGGAACGTGTAGGTCCTCGTCGCGGCCGAGGCGGTCGAGGCCAGTGCGAGCGACAGCGCCACTGCGCTGAGCACGATGCGCATGCGGCGGCCTGACATTGGCGGGACTGTAGGACACTGCGCGGCGTGCCGGTGGACGGACAAGCACTGCTCGAGCGCCTCGCGGAGCTGCCGCGCGGACGCGCCGTGATCGAAGCCGCGAACGGCGTCACGGGCGTCTACCTCGTCGGCGGCGCCGTCCGCGACCTGGCTCTCGGCCGCGCTCCGCACGAGATCGATCTGGTCGTCGAGGGAGACCCTGACCCGCTGCTGGCCGCGCTGGGCGGCGCCGACGTCGAGCACGAGCGCTTCGGCACCGCGATGGTCGACGGCGTCGACATCGTCCGTGCCCGCGCCGAGAGCTATCCGCAGCCCGGCGCGCTGCCCGACGTGCGCCCGGGCGACATCGACGCCGACCTCGCGCGCCGTGATTTCACCGTCAACGCGATCGCGGTCGCGCTGAACGACGCGGGCGTCCATGCCGTCGACCACGCGGGCGACGACCTCGACGCGCGCCGCCTGCGCGTGCTGCACGACGGCTCGTTCCGAGACGACCCCACGCGCCTGTGGCGCCTCGCGCGCTACGCGGCTCGCCTGGGCTTCGCAATCGAGGATCACACGCTCGCGCTCGCCGCCGAGGCGGTGGCCGACGGGGCGCCGACCACCGTGTCCGGGGTGCGGATGGGCAACGAGCTGCGCCTGGCGCTGCGCGAGCCCGACCCGGTCGCGGCGCTCGTCGAGGCCGTCGCGCTGGGCCTGCTGCCGCCGGGGTTCGTGCCGCTGCGGCCGGACGAGGCGCTTGCGCTTCTGCCGCCCGGCGAGGGACGCAGCGATCTGGTCGTCCTGGCGGCGTCGTGCGCCGGGATGGATGCGCGCGCCCTGCTCGCCTGGCTGGACCACATGGGCTTTCCCGCCGCTGAGCGCGATCTCGTCGCGGCGTCGTCGCGCTTCGTCATCGGCTCGCCGCTGCGCGCGGCGCAGACGCCCTCGGAGATCGCGCGCGCGGCGCGCGGCGCGCCGATCGAGGCCGTCGCGCTGGCCGGCGGCGACAACGCGCGCCGCTGGATCGAGGACCTCCGCCACGTCGAGCTGCACATCACGGGCGACGACCTGCTCGCGGCCGGCGTGCCGCAGGGGCCCGAGATCGGCGAGCGCCTGCGCCGTGCGCTGGCCCGCGTACTGGACGGCGAGATCCCGCGCGAGCGCGACGCCGAACTGGCCGCAGCGCTCGAATAGTCTGCCGACGGGTGCCGAGCCGCCGCACGTGCTGCGGCGAGGCGGGCCCCGTCTAGGGTGTATTCATGGCGAACCTCAACGTCCTTCAGTGGGACGGAACGCCGGGTCATTACGAGGTCTACTACCTGTCCGCCACCGATCCGGCGAGCGGCATCGGCCTGTGGATCCGCTACACGATGGTCGCGCCGATCACCGGCGCCCCCACCTGCGCGCTGTGGTTCATGGCGATGGACCCGGCGGGCGACGTGCGCGTGGGGCGCAAGGTCTCCTTCCCCGTCGACCAGCTCGTCGCCGACCCCGAGCCGTTCCGGCTGGCCATCGGCGACAGCGAGCTGAGCGATCGGGGGATGGCCGGCGGCTTCGAGGACGTCCGCTGGGAGCTTCGCTGGGAGCCGGGCCGCGCCTACGAGCACGTCCACCCGCTGCTGCGCCGCGGCAAGATCGCCAAGACGGTGCTGACGCTGCCGCACGCCGACCTGTCGATCGACGGCACCGTGGCGTTCGGCGACCGCGAGCTGACGCTGAGCGGCGCGCGCGGGGGACAGGCGCACCTGTGGGGCTCCAAGCACGCCAACCGCTGGGCGTGGGTGCACTGCAACGACTTCGCCGGGCACGACGGGCGCATTTCGTCGACGGCGTGTCGGTGTTCGTGCCGCGCTTCGGGCGCGAGATCGGGCCGAGCACGCCCGTCGTCGGGCGCTTCCAGGACGACGACTTCGTCGCGAACGGTCCCGTGGCCGTCGTTCGCGCGCCGAGCACGTTCGGGCTGACCAGCTGGCAGTTCGAGGCGACCGCGGGCAAGCGCCGGATCGTCTGCGAGGTCGAGGCACCGCGCGAGTCGCTCGTCGGCGTCACCTACAACGACCCGGACGGCGATCTCGCCTACTGCTACAACAGCGAGGCGGCGACGATGCGCAGTCGAGCGTCTTCGACAAGGCCCGGCCGCGGGCGGTTCCCATGGATCCTGCGCGACACGCTCGAGTCCGACGGGCGCGCCCACTTCGAGTACGCCCAGCGCGAGCCGGTCGAGGGCGTCGAGCTGCTGGTCACGTGATCCGCCTGGAGCTGAACGGCGCGTCGGTGCTCTACACCGCGCGTGAGGGCGGCGTGAGCGAGGGCCCGTACGCCGAGTGGAACCTCGGCCCGTGGACCGAGGACGACCCCGAGGCGGTGTCGGCCAACCATGACCTGCTGGCGGTCGCCACGCGCCTGGCGCGCAACGACATCGCGTGGGGCCGCCAGGTCCACGGCATCGACGTGCGCGCGCTGCGCGAGCCCCCGGCCGAGGACGACCGCGCCGAGGACGCCGACGGGCAGGCGACACGCCTGGCCGGCGTCGCGCCGACGGTCTTCGTCGCGGACTGCCTGCCGGTCGCGCTCAGCTCGGGCGATGGCGTCGCGATGCTCCACGCGGGCTGGCGCGGGCTCGCGGGCGGGATCCTCGAGCGCGGCGTCGCGACGCTGCGCGGGCTCGGCGCGCGCGGCGACGTGCATGCCGCGATCGGCCCGGGGCCGGGCCGTGCTGCTACGAGGCCGGCGACGAGGTCCACGCGGCGGTCGGGCAGCCGCCGGCAGGAACGTCGACCTGAAGGCCGCCGCGGCGCAGCGCCTGCGCGCCGCCGGCGTCACGGACATTCAGGACGTCGGGATCTGCACGATCTGCGACGAGCGCTTCTTCTCGCACCGGCGCTCGGGCGGCATCACGGGCCGGCAGGCGGGTGTCGCGTGGCTGGCCTAGACCCCGAGCGCGTCGCGGCGCAACCTCGACGAGGTCCGCGCCGAGCTGCCCGACCCGTCGATCACCGTGCTCGCGGCGGTCAAGTACCTCGACGTCGACGACCTTCCCGCGCTGTGGGAGGCCGGGATCCGCGTGGTGGGGGAGAACCGCGCGCAGGAGCTGGAGCGCAAGGCCGCGGCGCGCACGCGCAGTTCACCTGGGACTTCATCGGCCACCTCCAGTCGCGCAAGGTCAAGACGATCCTGCCGCTCGTGCGCTGGATCCACTCCGTCGGCAGCGACTCGGCGCTGAAGGAGCTCGGCAAGCACGGCACGCCCCGGACACGGAGGTGCTCGTCGAGGTCAACATCGCGGCGGAGGAGGGCAAGAGCGGGATCGCGCCGGACGAGCTCGGCGGGCTTCCTCGATCGCTGCCCGGTGAAGGTCGTCGGGCTCATGACGATGCCGCCGTTCACGGACAACCCCGAGGACTCGCGGCGCTGGTTCGCGGCGCTCGCACAGCTCGCCGCCGACCACGGCCTGCGCGAGCTGTCGATGGGCACGACCCAGGACTTCGCCGTCGCTGCCCAGGAGGGTGCGACCATCGTGCGCGTGGGTTCGATCCTCTACCGGGAATGACCACCGCCGCGTTGCCGCCGGGGCCGCGCCTGCCGGGAGCGGTGCAGGCGATGCTCTGGGGCCTGCGCTACCCGCAGTTCACGGCGAAGGCGCGGCGGCGCTACGGGGCGACGTTCACGGTACGCCCGGGCACCATGGACCCGCTCGTCATGACGCGCGACGCCGAGACGGTGCGCTTCCTGCTGACCGGGGATCCGCTGCAGCGCAGCCACGGCAACGACGTGATCCGGCCGATGATCGGCGACAGGGCGATCCTGATGCTCGAGCCCGACGAGCACCTGGCGCGCCGCAAGCTGCTGCTGCCGCCGTTCCACGGGGAGCGCGTGCGCGCGTACGCCCAGCTGATGCAGCGCCTCATGGACGCCGAGGTGGACGGGTGGCAGCCGGGCGAGGTCGTCGCCGTGCTGCCCGCTGCGCAGAACGTGACGATCGAGGTGATCCTGCAGGCGGTGCTCGGCGTCTCGGACGTCGACCTGCGCAAGCGCTTCAGGCAGCTGATCGACGACCTCCTGTTCTTTCCGTTCGGGGCGGCGCGCCTGCGCCTCAGCGGCCGGCTGAGCCCGCCCTTCACACTGCCGATGCGCGTGCGCGAGGCCGCGGCGTTCGCCGGATCGCTCGTCACGCCCGCCGTCAGCACGTACTTCGAGGGCCTGAAGGTGCGCACGTGGCGCAACCCGGGCACATGGGCGTGGTGGCGCTACCGCGACCGGTTGATCGCGCTGCTCGACGAGCACATCGCCGCGACGCGGGCGGACCCGAAGCTCGCCGAGCGCGACGACGTGCTGGCGATGCTGGTCCAGCAGCCGCTGAGCCCCGAGGACCTGCACGACGACCTGATCACCCTCATCGCCGCGGGCCACGAGACCACGGCCGCCGCCATCGCCTGGGGTGCCGTCCTGCTCGCGCACCATCCGGACATCCAGGAGCGCGCGCGTGAGGGCGACGACGACTACCTGGGGGCGCTCGTCAAGGAGGTCCTGCGCATGCGGTCGCCGCTCCCGATCGGTGCCTCGCGCAGGCTGCCGGCGCCGCTGGCGATCGGCCCGCACACGGTCCCGCCAGGGACGATCGTCTCGATCGACGCCTGGGGCCTGCACCACGATCCGCAGCGTCATCGCGACCCTGAGGCGTTCCGGCCCGAACGCTTCCTCGGCGAGGCGCCCGAGCCCTACACATGGTTGCCGTTCGGCGGCGGGGCGCATCGTTGCATCGGGGCGGGGATGGCGGAGCTCGAGATGAAGATCGCGTTTGGCACCATGCTGCGCCGCGGCGCGCTCACGCCGGCCGACCGGGAGCTTCCGCCGGTCGCCCGCAGGGGCCTCGTGATGGTCCCGCACGGCGGCGGACGCGTCCGGATCGCCTGACCCGAGGATTGCAGGACTTTCTGCGCGGGCACCGTAGACTTCGAGCAGTCATGGCCTTCCGCGACTCCTGGCACCGTGCGCTTGTGTACTTCGGCCTGGCCGAAGAGCGCGACGCGTACGAAGAAGAAGAGCCCGAAGCTCCGTACGAGCCGGAGGCCGAGCTTGAGGACCGCTACCGCGAGCGGCCCAACGTCCGGCGCCTGTCGACGCGCCGGCGGCGCAACGACTTCGACGACATCTTCGCCGACGACGAGCCGCCGACCCGGCGCTCGGCGGCGGCACTGCGCCCTGTGCGGGTGGCCGTGCCGCAAACGGGAGCGGGGTGCGCGTGCACCTCGTCATCCCCAAGAGCTTCAACGACGCCCAGCAGGTGGCCGACAAGTTCAAGGACCACATCCCCGTGGTGCTGAACCTGCAGTCGACGGAGTCCGATCTCAACAAGCGCCTGATCGACTTCGCCAGCGGCCTCACCTACGCCCTCGATGGCGGGATGCAGCGCATCGCCGACAAGGTCTTCATGCTCACCCCGCGTGACGTGGAGATCTCGGCCGAAGAGCGCGCCGAGCTCATCGAAAAGGGCTTTTTTAATCAGAGCTAGTGCTGGTCGTCGCCTCGACCCGCAGCGACATCGCGGGGTACGTGCAGACGTTGGTGTTCGTCTACACGATCCTGATCGTCGCCTACATCCTCAGCTCGATGTTCTTCCAGGTGGGCGGGCGGCTGCCCTACAACCGCGCGCTCAACGCGGTCATGGGCTTCCTGCGTGACGTGTGCGAGCCGTTCCTGCGGATCTTCCGGCGCGTCCTGCCGCCGCTGGGGCCGCTCGACCTCAGTCCGATGGTCGGCATCATCGTGCTCAATATCGTGGGCGCGATCGTGGCCAACCTCATCAACGGGTGAGCTCGCAGCAGGCCTGGGGGCGCGCCGGCCTCGTGCTGGCGTGCGTGCTGCTCCTCGACCAGGTGACCAAGCGACTGGTGCAGTCGGGGATCGCCGAGGGCGATCGCGACGGCGTCCTACCGGGCGTCGAGCTCGTGCACGTGCGCAACCACGGCGTCGCGTTCGGCGCGTTCGCCGGCGGCGGCACGATCGTGGCGGTGATCATCGGCGTCGCGCTCGTGGCGCTCGTCGTGTGGTTCGTGCGCCACACCGGCACGCCGCTGGCCTGGTTGCCGACCGGGCTGCTCCTGGGCGGCGCCGTCGGGAACATCTTCGACCGCATCCGCGACGGCGCGGTGACCGACTTCGTCAAATTCCCCGCATGGCCCGCGTTCAACGTCGCCGACGTCGCGATCACGTTCGGCGTGCTGAGCCTGCTGTACGTCCTCGAATCGGGCAGCGACGATGGAGCTGAAGGTCAGCGAAGCTGACGCCGGGGAGCGCCTCGACGCGTTCCTGGCCGCGCCGCTGGGCTCACGCGCGCGGGCGCAGCGGCTGATCGAGGCGGGCGCGGTGCTGGTCGACGGCGCGGCGGTGCCGAAGCGCCACCGCATCGCCGCTGGCGAGGTCGTCGTGGTCGACGAGGACGCCGAGCAGCTGCCTGTGGGCGACCCATCGCAGACCGCCGACTTCACGGTCGCCTTCGAGGACGAGCACCTGCTCGTGATCGACAAGCCCGCTGGCGTGGTCGTGCATCCCGCGCCGCGGCCACTGGCACGGGACGCTCGCGCAGGCGCTCGAGGGCCGCGCGGCCGGCGGCGAAGACGCGTTCCGGGCGGGGATCGTGCACCGCCTGGACCGCGACACCTCCGGCCTGCTCGTGGTGGCGAAGTCCGACGCGGTGCACACCGCGCTGAAGGAGGCGCTGGCGCGCCGCGAGATGGTCCGCGAGTACCTCGCGCTCGTCGAGGGGCGCCCGCCGGCGCGCGTCGGGGACGATCGACGCGCCGATCGGCCGCGACCGCCGCGTCCGCACGCGCCACTCCACCGACACCGACGAGCCGCGCGAGGCGGTCACGCACTTCACGCTCGAGCGCGCGCTGCCGCAGGCCACGCTGCTGCGGGTGCGCCTGCAGACCGGCCGCACCCACCAGATCCGCGTCCACCTGCAGGCGATCGGCCACCCGGTCTGCGGCGATCCCGAGTACGGGAACGCCCGGGTTGTACGGCCTGGAGCGCCAGTTCCTGCACGCCGAGCACCTCGCCTTCACCCATCCCGTCACGGGCGACCCGGTCGACGTGCACAGCCCGCTGCCCGAGGACCTCGCGGCGGCGCTGGAGCGCGCAGCCTGAGGGGGTGACAAAAGGGTCGGACCCCAATGTCACCCCGTGACAAAGGGGTCTGACACCGATGTCACCCCGCGCGTCGTAGCCTGGGCGCATGAGCATCTACGCCTGCTTTCGCTACCGCGACTGCCCCGCGGCGATCGGCTTCCTGTGCGAGGCGTTCGGCTTCGAGCGCGTGGTCATCTACGAGGACGACGGGGTCGTCCACCACGCGGAGCTGCGCCTCGGCGACGCGATGGTGATGCTCGGGACCGCGCGCGACGACGATGAGCCCAGCCGCGTCGGGCTCGGCTGGACCTACATCGGAATCGACGGAACCGACGCGCTGTTCGAGCGCGCGAAGGCCGCCGGTGCCGAGGTGGTCAGGGAGCCGTTCGACACCGACTACGGCTCGCGCGACTTCGGCGTCCGTGACCCCGAGGGCAACGTCTGGAACTTCGGGACCTACGACCCGGGCAGCTCAGCCGAACTGAACGGCACGCGGGAGCGTGGACGTCGGCGAGAGCGTCTTCGAGCGCACCGACACGGCGCGGTCGACTGGACCTGCGTCCGACGGTCCGTTGCCGAGCGCGAGCCAACGGCGGACGTTGGACCGATCGGTCTTCCCGATGCAACTATCGCCGGTGCGTCAGCCACATGTCCGTGCGGACCGGGCTCTCGTGCGGCTCGACGTCGCGCACGATCACGCGGACCTCGTCGAGCACACGGTCACGCTCGGGGTGGCCCGCGACGTAGCTGATCGACTGCACGTAGGCGAACAGCCCCTCGCGGTCGGTGGGGAACTCCGACCGCAGGACGTGATGGCTGAACGGCTCAAAGCCGCCGTGCCGGGCGAAGCCCTCGCGCCCCTGCTCGCCCGCGAACCCGGGATGCGCGGTGCGGATCGAGTTCAGCAGCTCGACAAAGCTTGCTCCACCACGCCGGCGGCTCGGACTCCCAGCCCGGCAGGTGCCACAGCAGCGCCACGCCGCCGCGCCGGCGTAGGACCCGGTGCAGCTCGGCAGCCGCCGCGTCGGCGTCGAACCAGTGGAAGGCATCGGCGCTGAAGCAGGCGGCCAGCGCGCCGTCGGCCAGCGGCAGATGCTCGGCGGTCGCGGTGATGACCTCGACGCCGGGCAGCGTCGAGGCGAGGCGCTCACTGATGCCGTCGATGTTTTTCCATACGTAACTGAACGAGCAACAGGAACATAAACACCA
>CAWCEB010000136.1:0-21611 GCA_963794105.1 uncultured Actinomycetes bacterium
GAGTCGGCGCCGCGCATGAACGAGACCGGCCCGGAGGCGGTGCCGCCCTTGGCTCAGCGGCTCCATCGACCCGCGGATGTTCGAGAGGTTGATGCCCGAGCCGGAACCGCCGCGGAAGATCTTGCCCTCCTTGCGTGTTCCAGTCGAGGATCGAGTCCATCGTGTCCTCGACGCTGAGGATGAAGCAGGCCGAGCACTGCGGCTGCTCCTCGAAGCCGACGTTGAACCAGACCGGGCTGTTGAAGGCCGCCAGCTGGTGCAGCAGGATGTGGGTGAGCTCGGCCTCGAAGGCGTCGCCGTCCTCGGGCGTCGCGAAGTACCCGCGCGCGCGGCCCCAGTCGGCGATCGTGCCGGCGACGCGGCCGATCATCTGCTTGACGGACCGCTCGCGCGCCGGCGTGTCGAGCTGACCGCGGAAGTACTTCTGGGCGACGATGTTCGTGGCGTTCTGCGACCAGGACTTGGGGAACTCGACGTTCTCCTGCTCGAACGCGATCCGGTCTCCGTGGCCGATGCGGGCGTCGCGGGTCTCCCATTCGACGCTGTCGAACGGATGGACGCCCGGCGTCGTGAAATACCGCTTGATCGACAGCGCGCGGCCGGGCTGGACATCATCGGTAAGGGCTGTCTGCGCGGTGAACTCCATGAAGGCTCTATCCTCTCCTTGGCCGCAATTTGCAGGGTTTTTGCGGCCCTTCGAAAAGGGGTTTTGCGGGTAACAGCGGATCATCCGCTTCGCGTCGGACGGAACCCGTGGGGAGAGGCGCCCGTCCTTCCTTCAATTGTACGGGAGGCGGACCTCCGGGCCCCGCGCGCCAACCCGCACGTTGGGCGATGTTCGCCGCCGTTGCGGACGACTACTGTCGCGCGCGCGGGCTTCCCCGGATGACGCGCGACGAGCGTCGTGAGAGCGTCGTCGGCGATGACTGCCCGGAACCGTGGCGCCGTCTGTAGCGCCCGCGCCGGCGCGCTGACGTTGGCGGCGATCTGCGCGGGCAGCGGCGCCTTCGGGGCGCCCGCGGCGCGCGCCGCCGCGCCGCCGGTGGCGCTGGCGCCGGTCGCCTGGGTGGACTTCGCCCACCCGGTGAAGGTGCGGTCGCTGGTCGGGTTCCTGCACGGCCTCGACGACAAGGAGCCGTCGGACCGCGTCGTCGTGCCGCTCCACCCGACCCTGTGGCGCGGGTCGCTCTTCAGCGCGTCCTTCAAGCGCGCCGAGGCGCTGGGCGCGCGCTACATGTTCGTCGTCTCGGATCTCTGGGGCTACCCCGGGCGCGGGCTGGTACGGGCGACAGGCGCCGTGGCAGGACTGGGATGCGTGGTCGACGTTCGTGCGACGTCTCGCCGCCGAGAACAGCTCGCGCGATCTGATCTGGGACATCTGGAACGAACCCGACGTGCCGTACTTCTGGACCGGCAGCGAGGCGCAGTACCACGAGCTCTACCGGCGTGCCTATGTCGCGATCCGCCAGGAGGTCGGCGCGGACGCGATCATCGCCGGGCCCAGTGTCGGCACGTTCCAGTGGGACTGGCTCACGCGGTTGCTGGAGTTCTGCCGCTACGCCGACTGTGGCGTCGACGCCCTCAGCTGGCACGAACTGCCCGGTGGGCGTGGCGTGACGACCATCGGCGACCGCGTACGCCGAGCACGGGCAGGCCTCCTGCACAACGTCGCCTACGCGCAACTCGGCCTGCGCGAGCTCGACATCAGCGAGTACGTGAGCCAATCGGACGCGCTGTACGGCGCCGAGGCCCTCGGCTACGTGTCCCAGCTCGAGCGCGCCGGGGTCACGCGCGCCGCGCACGCATGCTGGCCCGACCCCTCGGGAGCCGACACGTGCAACGTGCCGGCTCTTGATGGGCTCCTCGACAGCAGGACGAACCGTCCGCGGGCCGCATGGTGGAGCTTGCGCTGGTACGCGCGTGGGACCGCCTCGCGGGTGTGGAGCCGATCGGCCGATCCGGCGCTGGCGGTTCTGGCGGCGCGTGCGGTCGACCGGGAGCATGCCGAGATCGTGCTCGGATACCTCAACACCCATGACCGTGTGCTGCCGGCGACGATCGACGTCCGGCTCGTGCTCGCAGGCGTCGATCGCCTGCCGTTCATGCGCGGTGCCCGGGGTCCCCGCATCGCCGCCTACCGCGTCCGATCGCGTGGCGAGGCGCCGTCCGCGCCGACGCGGATGCACGCCCCCGCCCTCGTGCGCCTGGGCCGGGGACGCTTCGCGCTCGCCGCGCGCGCCGTCGGCCTGCACGACACGATCCTCCTGCGCCTGTCGAGGCGCGCGCGATGAAGCGCGCGCTCGCAGTCCTCGCGTTCTGCGCCGCGGCGGCGGCGGCCTCGCCGGCGCAGGCGCGCCGGCCTTGGACGCCGCCGACCACCGTCCCGGGGTCCGATGGCGCCGGCTATCCCTACAAGGTGGTGCTCATGCGCGACGGTACGGCCGCCGTCGTGTTCGTCCGCGACGGGGTCCGGGTGGCGCTGCGCTCCCCGCTGGGAGCCTGGGGGGAGGCGCGCAGGGTCTCCACCGGGCACACCGCCGTCGCCACCCCGGACATCGCAACCGGCGCGTCGGGCGAGCTGCTCGTCACGTGGACGCAGAGCCGGACCACCGACGTGGTCCCGGTCGGGCGCAATTCGGTGAAGCTTGCGATCCGCTCGGCGAGCGGGCGCTGGAGCGCGCCGCACACCGTCGGCGCGACCGAGCACTTCGTCACGGGCGAGCCGCGGCTGGCGGCCAACGCGCGTGGCGACGCGGTGCTCGGGTGGCTGGGCGTGAGCAGCAGGAGCAGTGATGCCCGCGACGTGCTGCGCGTCGCCTACCGGCCGGCGTTCGGGCACTTCGGCGCAGCGCACGCCTTCGGGCAGGCCGGGTTCGACCTGCGGCTTGTGATTGGCAGCCGCGGCGGCGTCTTCGCCGCCTGGAGCCATCTCGCGCCGCCCTCGTACCTGCGCTCGTCGGTGCGGCTCGCGAAGCGCACGCGGCGCGGCCCCTGGTCGCACGCGCAGACGATCGCCGGACGCGATGCCGGCGGCCCGCAGCTCGCGCTGCTGCCCGGCGGGCGGCTGCTCATCGCGTGGCGCGGATCAGAGCGGGGCATCGGAGCCCTGCGCACCGGCATCGTCACGGTGGCGGAGCGCGCCCCCGGCGGCCTGCTCTCGCCGCGTGAGGCGCTCTCGCCCGCGCCCAGCCCGGGGCCGCAGCTCGCCGCCGGGCCGTCGGGCGAGGTCCTCGTCGTGTGGAATGACACCGCCGCGATCGAGGCCGACCCGGGAGTCCCGTCGCTCTTCTGGACCGTGGGGACCGCGGAGCCGGAGGGGACGTCGTTCGCCCCGGTCGAGGCGCGGCCGGGCGTGGGTCAGGGGCCGCTGGCGATGTTCGGCGACGGCACCGCGGTGATGGTCTGGGGCTCGACGACGGTGCACGCGGTGGTCCGCCATCCGGGCGAGACCTTCGGCGAGGACGAGATCATTGCGCGCAGCGGCGGCTTCCCGGTGCTCGCCGCCCGCAGGCACCGCGCGGTTGCGGTCTGGCTGGACGGAGGGCGTCTGGTGCTCGCGCGGCGGCGCGGCTGAGGGCGAACGTCAATCAGAAGCCGCGGCGCTCGCGCGCGTGGCGCCAGCGCTCGTCGTGGTGCACATCATCGAGGTGGCGGCGGACCGACCAGGCATGCAGGCCCCACAGTCCGAGGAGCGCGAGGCTCGCGACGATGACCGGCGCGCTCATCACAGCCGATCCGCCTGCCACGGCGAAGAACGCGACGAGGCCGATCCCAAGCGCCACCGTGGTCCAGAAGGACTCAGCGACCGTGCGCAGCAGTGTGCGCTCTGCGTTGCTCGTGTGGCGCGGGATCGGTGTGAGTGCGCTCATGAGCCGATCCTGGCGCGGAGCCCGCCGCCGCACATCCGGGCCCGGCCGCTGGGTGGATGTGGAGAACTACTACTGTCGCTCAGCGACCCATGCGGACCCAGTCCACGAACTCCGCCCACGAGCCCGAGCGCGCGCCAGCCGGCCTCGGCGCCGGCGTGGCGCCAGCGGACCAGCCAGCGCGGCTCCCACGCCCACCAGCGGGCGAGCGCGTAGAGCAGCGCGGCGAGCGCCATCAGCGCGCCGATCACCGCGAGCGCCACGAGCGGCGCCGGGATGCCGGCATCGGAGCTGCGGGTCTTGGAGGCAGCGAGGACCGCGTTGTCGGCGATCGCCGGCGCGGGGCTCGACGTCGGAGCCGGCTGCGGCGCCTGGCCGCCGGCGGCCGGCGCGGCGGGCGTCGTGCCCGGCGGAACGCCGGTGGTCGCGGTCGGCCCCGGGGTCGAGCCGGCGGAACCGCCGGCCGGTGCGGGGGTGGTCGTGGCCGCAGCCGCCGCGCTCTTGGCGCACCCGCCCGCGGCCCGCTTCTGGATCGCGTCGTTGAGCGCGTTGGGGAAGTCCGGGGCGTACTGCTCGATGTCGTTGGGCACCTGGCGCTTGGCGTCGGAGAGCTGCTTGGCCGACCACGCGCAGCCGTCGACGCGACCCGTCTTCTTGTACGTGCCGAAGATGTCCTTGAACGCGTTTGCCTGCGCCGCGGGAGCGACGGCGAGCATGGCGAGCAGGACGACGATGAGCGTGCCCGTGCGCTTCATGACGTTGCTTGAAGCTAGCATCGCCCGGCGGTGCAACCCGCCGCCACGCAGCCGCGCCGCGGCGCGATCCTGGCCCTCGCGCTGCTCTTCGCGTGCGCGTATGCCGCGTTCGCGCACGGCGCCGTTCGGATCCCGGACGAGTCGCGGCTGCAGATCGGGCTGGACGTGGCGGCGCTGGCCGCCGCCGCGGCGTGGCTCTCGCGGCGCGACGGGCCGCGGACCACGCGCGCGGGCTGGCTGGGCATCGCGCCTGCTGACCGCGTTCGGCGCGTGGTGCGCGGTGACGATGCTGTGGTCGGTTGCCCCCGACGACTCGTGGCTGGAGGCCAACCGGGCGCTCGCCTACGCGCTGGCGGCGTTGCTGGCCGTCGGGCTCGGCACGGTCTCGGCGCCCGCGATCGAGCGGATCGCGCTCGGGCTGGCTGCTCGTGGCCACCGCGGTGGCGCTCTACGCGCTCGCCGGCAAGGTCGCGCCCGGCGCGATCGCCCCCGACGAGCCGATCGCCCGGCTGCGCGCGCCGCTGCAGTACTGGAACGCGCTCGCGCTCGTGTGCGCGATGGGGCTGCCGGTGGCGCTGCGCGTGGTGACCGACACCGCGCGCAACCCGCGGCCGCGGCTCGGCGCGCTCGCCGCGACCTACGCGCTCGTCGCTCACGATGGGACTCACGTACTCGCGCGGGGGCTTCGTCGCGCTGGCGGTGGCGCTGATCGTGCTGACGGCGCTCGGCCGGCGGCGCCTGCGCGGGCTGGGCGCGTTCGCGCTGGCGGCGGTGGCGACCGCGCCGGTCCTGGGCGTGGCGTTCACGCTCGACGGCCTGACGAACAACGACGCGACGCTCGGCCAGCGCATCCATGACGGCGCGCATCTTCGGCGCCGTCGCGCTGATCATGCTCGGGCTGCTCCTCGCCGCCGGGAATCAGGCGCTGCGCTTCGAGCGCCACCGCCGGCTGTCGCGCTCGTTCGAGACCTGGACATCGGCAGACGCTCGCCGCGGTGGCCGCCGTTGCGGTGATCGGCGCCGGCGTCTACGCGATCGCCGAGCACAACCGCGTCTGGCACGCGTTCACCGACGTCAAGCAGGATCGCCAGTACGACCCCGCGCGCCTGGTCTCGACGAACTCGGGCAATCGCTGGGTGTGGTGGAAGGAGGCCGCCGGCGCGTTCTCCGACAAACCGGTAGGCGGCTGGGGCGCGGGCTCGTTCGGCACCGTGCACCTGCGCTACCGCCAGGAGCCGCTCGGGGTGCAGCAGCCGCACAACGTCGAGCTGCAGTGGCTGAGCGAGACCGGCATCGTCGGGTTCGCGCTCGCGCTGGGCGGCCTGGCGGCGCTCTTCATCGCCGCGGGAACGCGGCTGCGGCGCCTGTCCGACGGAGGCGAGCGCGAGCTCGCGATCGCGCTGCTGGCGGCCGCCGCCGGATGGGTCGTGCACGGCCTCGTCGACTGGGACTGGGACATCCCGGCCGTCACCCTGCCACCGGTGATCTTCCTCGGCGTGCTGGCGGCGCGGCCGGGCTCGCGACGTTCGGAGCCTGAGCCGTTCGTCGACCCCGAGGAGCCCGGCATCGGCGGGCGCACGTTCGCGCTGGGCGCGGTTGCGCTGCTGTTGTGTGGCGCGCTGGCGAGTGCCGCGCTTCCCGCGCTGTCGCAGTCGCGCACGGACGCCGCGGAGATCGCCTCGTCGGCCGACACCGCGGCCCGCGACGCCGACGTGGCCGCGCGGCTGAACCCCGTCGCCGTCCGACCGCTCATCGTGGCCTCGAGCATCGAGGTCCGGCGCGGCCGGCTGGTCGAGGCGCGCAGGCGCCTGCTGGAGGCGGTGGGGCGCCAGCCCGAGAACCCCGAGGTCTGGTACCGGCTCGCGCTGCTGTCCCAGCAGCTCGCGGACCGCGACGGCTTCCGCACCGCGATCGCGCGTTTCGCCCAGCTGGATCCGATCAATCCGGTGACCGGCGCGCTCCAGCGTCAGGCGCTGGCGCTGGATGCGCCGGCGAACGCGTCGGCGACCGCGACTGGGACGCCGCTGCCCGGCGCCCCCGTCACGACGCCTGCGCCGCCAGCTTCTCCCTGATCGCGCCGGGCATCTCCGTCTTGGCCCACGTCCGCCTGTCGACGAACACGTGGCGCAGCCGGCACTCGACCAGCAGCTCCCCGTCGCGGCGGATGTCGACGCGCGTCGTCGTCGACGTCGTGCCCAGCTCCTCGGTCGTGACCTCGAGCCCGAGGACGTCGTCGAAGCGCGCCGGCGCGCGGAAGCGCAGGTTGGCCTCGGCGACGACCGCGTCGACACCGAGGTCGGCCATCTCGTCCCAGGGGCCGACGCGATCGCGCCAGTACTCCGTGAACGCGACGTCGAAGTACAGGAGGTAGTTGGCGTTGAAGACGATCCCCTGCGGATCGCATTCGCCGTAGCGCACGCGCAGCTCGTGGACGAAGGTCAACGCGCGATCGCCTCCAGCGCGTCGGCCAGCACCGCCGCGGGCGGAGCACTGGCGTCGAGGACGCGAAATCGCTGCGGCTCGGCGGCGGCGAGCTCGTCGTAGGCGCGGGCGATCTTCTCGAAGAACGCCGCGTGCTCGAGCTCCAGTCGGTCGGGTGCCTCGCCGCGACCCGCCTGCCGCGCTCGTCCCGCCGCGGGGTCGAGGCGCAGCAGCAGCGTGACGTCGGGGACCAGGCCGCCGGTGCCGAAGTCGTTGATCGCGCGAACCGCATGGATGCCGAGCGCCCGGCCCGCCCCCTGGTAGGCGAGCGACGAGTCGATGAAGCGATCAAGGAGCACGGTGGTGCCGCCGTCGAGCAGCGGCCGGATGAGCGTGGCGACGAGCTGCGCGCGAGCGGCGGCGTACAGGAGTGCCTCGGCGCGCGCGTCGACCTCCAGTGCCGGGTCCTTGACCAGCGCGCGGATGCGCTCGCTGAGCTCGACGCCGCCGGGCTCGCGCAGCAGCCGCGCATCGGGCAGCGCGGCGGCCAGCCCCTGGCAGAGCGTCGTCTTGCCGGCTCCGTCGAGCCCTTCGATCGTGATGAGGCGCCCGCGCACGCTGCTAGAACCCTATGCATGCTCCCGGGCACCGAGCGTCATCCCCACGCGCGCGCCGTCCTGACGCCGGCGCTGCCGCCGGCGGGGAGGCCGAGCCACGCGTACCTGTTCCACGGCCCTGCCGGGTCGGGCAAGCGCGACGTGGCACGCGCGTTCGCGGCCGCGCTGCTGGCCGACGGCGCGCCGGATCCCGACAACGCCCGGATGCGCGCGCAGCACGGCGTGCACCCCGACCTCACCTGGGTCACGCCGAGCGGCGCGGCCGAGATGCTCGTGTCCGACATCGACGAGCCCGTGATCGCGGCGGCGACACGGACGCCGTTCGAGTCGCGCCGGCGCGTGTTCGTCATCGAGCGCGTCGACACGATGCACGACAACGCCGCCAACCGGATGCTCAAGACGCTGGAGGAGCCGCCGCCGTTCGCGCACCTGTTGCTGCTCACCGATCGCCCGCAGGACGTGCTTCCGACGATCCTGTCGCGCTGCCAGGCGGTGCGCTTCGACGCGCCGAACCCCGACGAGCTGGCGGCATCGCTGACGGGCATCGATCCGCTGACAGCCCAGGCCTGCGCGCGGCTGTCGCTCGGCGACGGCGAGCGGGCGCGAGCGCTGGCGGTCGGTGACGGCGCGAAGTTGCGCGCCGCCGCAGAGCGCTACGCACGGGCGGCGGTGCACGGGCGGTCGGTCACGGAGGCGCCGCAGGCGGCGCTGCTCAAGCAGGCCAAGGCGCTGGCCGACGCGCACTCCGACGCGGTGCTGGAGAAGGCGCGCGAGGAGCTCGAGTACCTCCCCAAGAAGGAGCACAAGCGCGTCGAGCGCGAGTACGCCGAGCGCGCAAAGCGCACGTACCGCCGCGCGCACACCGGGGTGCTCGACCACGCCGTGCAGCTCGCGGGACTGTGGCTGCGCGACGTGATGTGCGTGCTCGAGGAGATGCCCGAGCTGGTGCACAACACCGACCGCGCCGACGCGCTGCGCGAGGACGCGCAGGGCCGCTCGGTGCACCGCCTGCGCGCCGCGATCGCGCACTGCGACGAAACGCGCGCGAACTGGATCCTCAATCCATCCGAGGAACTCGCGCTCGAAGCGCTCAGCTTCAAGCTCGAACGCGAACTGACTTGATCGCCGACCCCGCGTGCTCGACACTGTGTCGATGCGCCTTGTCCCACGCGCGCTCGCTGCTGCCTGCGCCCTTGCCCTGATCCCCGCCGCTGCGGTCGCTGCGACCACGGGCAAGCCCAACAAGCTCGTCGACACCTACCCCGCCGCGAGCTACCCGGGCGAGCAGCACCTGCACTTCAAGTTCGGCCCGGTCCACATCAACCCAGGGCAGAACACGATCTCCTACGTGCCGATCAAGGCGGACGGCCTGCCGTCGGTCCCGGGCTACGTCACGTCGTTCAAGCCGAACCTGACCTACCTCGACGGGACGGTCCCCGGCGTCGATGTCGTGCACCTGCACCACGGCGTGTGGCTCGTCGACGGGGCGCCCGAGGCAGCCGTCGGCGAGGAGAAGACGATCGTCGACCTCCCGCAGGGCTTCGGGCATCACTTCGACCCGGGCCAGCAGTGGGTGATGGTCCACATGATCCACGACCTCGTGCCGACGCCGACCAACGTCTACATCACGTACGACCTCACGTTCGTGCCGGACAGCGACCCCGCCGCGGCGGACATCAAGCCGGTGCGCACGCTCTGGCTCGACGTCGCGGGGCTCCGGGCGTATCCGGTCTTCGACGCCAGGCAGAGCGCGGGGCGCAACGGGCGCTTCACGTTCCCGGACATGGCGCGCACCCCCGCGGCGCGTCGCGCGATCGGGCCCGCACACCAGTACGTCGTGCCGCACGACATGACGCTCGTGTACACCGCCGGGCACCTGCACCCCGGCGGGCTGTTCACGGACCTGAACGTCACGCGCGACGGGAAGACCGTGAAGCTCTTCCGCTCAGAGGCCAAGTACTACGAGCCCGCGGGCGCCGTGAGCTGGGACGTGACGATGACGGTGACGAAACCCGACTGGCGCATCCAGCTCAAACAGGGCGACGTCCTGAGCGTCAACGGCACCTACGACACGAAGCGCGCCTCGTGGTACGAGGTGATGGCCATCATGCCGACCGCCGTCTACGACGGCTCCGACGCGGGCGGCATCGACCCGTTTGCCACCGCCCCCGACACGACCGGGATCATCACCCACGGCCACCTGCCCGAGAACGACGTCCACGGCGGCGGCACCTCGGGGCTGCCCGACGTGCGCGACATGCTCAACGGGCGCCCGGCCGGCGGCCCGATCAGGATCTCGAACTTCCTCTACGGCAGAGGTGACCTGAACGCCGGCGGACGGCTGCCGACGATCAAGCGCGGCCAGTCGCTGACGTTCCTCAACCTCGACGACAGCAAGACGATCTGGCACACGATCACCGCCTGTAAGGCGCCGTGCAACAGGACCACGGGCATCGCCTACCCGCTTGCCAATTCGCGCGCCGACTTCGACTCCGGCGAGCTGGGCACCGGTCCGGTGGGCCTGTCCCCGGTGACCGGGAGGGTGCGCTGGAAGACGCCGAGGAGCCTGCGCGTCGGGACCTACACCTACTTCTGCCGGATCCACCCGTTCATGCGCGGGGCGTTCCGGGTCGTGCGCTAATTGATCGTTCCGCCCGCGGCCAGCGCCAACACGAGCGCCCCCACGACCACGCGATAGGCGACGAACGCCTTCAGCGTGTGGGTGGCGAGGAAGCGCAGGAGGAACGCGATCGACCAGTAGCCGACGACGAAGGCGAGGATCGTCGCCACGATCGTGGGGAAGACGCCATAGCCGCCGCCGTCGCCGACGTCCTTGAGCTCGAACAGGCCTGAGAGGACGACAGCCGGGACGCTGAGCAGGAACGAGTAGCGCGCGGCCGACTCGCGCGTGAACCCGAGGCCGAGGCCGGCGGTGATCGTCGCGCCCGACCGTGACACGCCCGGCACGAGCGCGGCCGCCTGCGCGAAGCCGATGATCCAGCCATCGCGCATCGTGAGGTCCTCGAGATCGCGCTCGCGGCGCGACGTCGCGTCGGCGACGAGCAGGACCAGGCCCATCACGATCAATGTCGTCCCGATCAGCTCGAGCGTGCGGAACTCGTGCTCGATCTTGTGCTTGAAGGCGACGCCGAGGATGGCGATCGGGATCGTGCCGAGCACGATGTACCAGCCCTCGCGCGCCGACCGGTCCTTGGTGTGCCAGAGCGAGCGGTCCTGCAGCGAGTCGATCGTCGCGCGTGCGATGCGCATCAGGTCGTCCTTGAAGAACAGCAGCACCGCGGCCATGGTCCCGAGCTGAACGACCGCCGTGAACGCCGCGCCGGGGTCGTCCCAGCCCAAGAACGCGGGCACGATTCGCAGGTGGGCGGTGCTCGAGATCGGCAGGAACTCGGTGAGCCCCTGCACGATGCCGAGGACGATGGCGTGGATCGTGTCCATGAGCGGCCGTGGAGCCTAGGCGATGGGCCCGAGGTTGGGCTCCAGGCCGTGCAGGTCGAACGCGCGAAAGCGGCTGAACAGGCGGTGGTCCGGCGCGTGGAAGTCGGCGCTGCCGGTGGTCAGCAGGCCGCGGCGCGTGCACTCCTCGTACGCGAAGCGCGTCTGCTGCTCGGAATGCGTCACGTAGAACGCCTCGACGCCGTCGATGCCGATCGCGGCGTAGCGCTCGATGGCGTCGACGACGTCCGCGTCGGCGTCGAGGTCCCAGTACGGGTGCGCCCAGACGGCGACGCCGCCGGCGGCATGGATCACCTCGATCGCCTCGCCGATCGTCGGCGTGCTGCGGCGCCGGAACGCCGGGGCACCGTCGATCAGGTAGGCGACGAGCAGCGCGCTGAAGTCCTCGAGATCCTCGTCGGCGATCCGCTGCGCGTTTGCCGGATGGTCGAAGGCGGCGCGCGCGATGTGCGGGCGGCCGACCGGTGCGCCGGCGGCGCGGCGCGCGTCGATCGCAGCGGTGTCGAGCTCGAAGCCCAGCTCGCGCAGCGCGTCCATCATGCGCACCGCGCGCGCCTCGCGGTCGGCCCGGAAGCCCTCGAGCGCCGCGAGGAAGGCGGCGTCGGTGTGGTCGACCAGGTAGCCGAGGATGTGCATGTCCTCGCGCTCGCCGTCGATCGACGACAGCTCGGTCGCAGGCACGACCCGGATGCCGTGCTCGGCGCCCGCCGTGAGCGCCTCGGCGACGCCGTCGACCGTGTCGTGGTCGCTCAGCGCGAGCAGCTCGACGCCGGCCTCGGCGGCGAGCCGCACCACCTCGGCGGGCTCGAGACCACCGTCGGAGCGGGTCGAGTGCGACTGCAGGTCGAAGGTCGGCGCGCCGTTCACGCGGCGCAGCTTGTCAGGGCCGCCGCCCCGACGCCTACGTCGCGGTGACGACGACCTTCATGAACGGATGCAGCATGCAGTAGAAGGTGTAGGTCCCCGGCGCGACGATCTTCACCTGCGAGGTCTTCGGCTGCGGCGTCGAGTCCGCGCGGTCCATGAACCCGCTGTTCCAGAAGCCGTTGCCGTGCAGCGATGGCGTCAAGAGCGCCGGATCGCCGCGCGGGTCGGACGGGTAGACGCCCGCCTGGTCGAACGGCGGCGAGATCCTGATCGACTCGGAGATCTTGCCCAGGAAGGAGCTCGGGTCGGTCCAGGGGTCGCCCGGCCCGGTTGTCGCCGTGTGCGCCTCGACGCTGAAGCGCGACATGACGAACGTCAGGGTCGTGCCGGTGGGGACCGTCATGGCCCCCGGGTACATGGCGAGGATCTCGGCGCCCGTGCGCCCGCCGTTGCCGAGCTGGATCGTGTTGCGCGGCAGCGGGGTCGTGAGCAGGTTCTTCGCCTCCTTGAGCGCGGCAGCCGCCTGCTTCTTGACCTGCTTGGCGTCGCTCTTGACCGACGGCACCTTCGAGCCCGGGCCCAGGACGGTGACGGTCCCCTTCATGCCGCTGTGGACGTTGCAGAAGTACGAGAACGTCCCGGTCTTCGTGAACCTCACCGTCATCGGCTTGGTGTTGAACGGCAGGCCCGAGAGCACGGCCTTCTGCCCGTTGTAGCTGAGCGTCTTGCCGAAGGCCCCGTCGAGTAGCGACGGCGTCAGCTCGAGGTCCGGCTGGCCGTTGAACCAGAACGGGACGCTCGCCGCGTCCCTGGCGCCGGCGATCGGCGCGCCCGGCGTCACGAGCGCGGCGGCGGCCTGACCCTTGACGGGCAGCTCGACCGTGTGCAGGCCGGTCGGGAGGAACCGCACCTTGTCGCCGCGGCGAATCGTGATCGAGCGCGGGAAATACGCGTTGGCGTCCGCGCTGAGGTTCGCGAACGCCTTCTGGCTCGCGGGCGGGGTTCCAAGGTAGACGCTCTTGGTCGCCGCTTGGGCAAGGCCGGTCGAGCCGAGGGCCAGCGCGATGGCCACGACGAGGGTGGACCGGGGGGACACCCCCGAACGTAGCCGCGCTGGTCGGCCGAGTGCAAGCGGCGGCGCGTCATCTCGACGCGCCGCCGCTGCTGCATTCAGGCAGCGACGAGCGCCTGCTCGTCGCTGTAGGTCTCGCCGCGCTCGCGCCTTCTCGACCAGCGAGGCGGGCGGCGTGAAGCGCTCGCCGTAGGCCTCGGCGAGCTCGCGCGCGCGGGACGACGAAGCCGGGCAGGCCGCCGTCGTAGCCGTTGATGTACTGCAGGACGCCGCCGGTCCAGCCGGGGAACCCGATTCCCATGATGGAGCCGATGTTCGCGTCGGCGACAGACTCGATGACACCCTCGTCCAAACACTTCACGGACTCGATCGCTTCGGCGAAGAGCATCCGCTCCTCGAGATCCTTGAGCGAGATCGACGAGGGGTCGTCGACCGGCGGGAACGCCTCGCGCAGGCCCGGCCACAGGCCGGCGCGCTTGCCGTCGGCGTACTCGTAGAAGCCCGCGCCGCGCAGCTTGCCCGGCCGGCCCGCCTCGAGCATGTGGTCGACGACCGCAAAGCCCGGGTGTGGCTGCCAGGTGCCGCCCTCGGCCTCGACCGCGTCCTTGTAGGCCTTGCGGATCCGCGCCGACAGCTCCATGTTCAGCTCGTCGGTGAGCTGCAGCACGGGCGCCGGGTAGCCGGCCTGCGAGGAGGCCTGCTCGACCGTCTGGCGCGGGGACGCCCTCGGTGAGCATCGCCAGGCCCTCGTTGATGAACGTGCCGATCACGCGCGAGGTGAAGAACCCGCGCGAGTCGTTGACGACGATCGGGGTCTTGCCGATCTGCTTGGCCACGTCGAGCGCGCGGTAGAGCGTCTCGTCGCTGGTCTGCTCGCCCTTGATGATCTCCAGCAGCGGCATCTTGTCCACGGGGGAGAAGAAGTGCAGCCCGATGAAGTCGGCCGGGCGCGACACGCCCTCGGCCAGGCCGGTGATCGGCAGCGTCGAGGTGTTGGAGCCCAGCAGGGCGCCGTCGGCGAGATGCGGCTCGATCTCGGCGAAGACCTGCGCCTTGACCTTCGGGTCCTCGAACACGGCCTCGATCACGAGGTCGGCGCCGGCGGCGTCCGCAGGGTCGGCGGTCGGCGTGATGCGGTCGAGGAGGGCCTTGCCCTTCTCCTCGGTCGAGCGCCCGCGCTCGACCGCCTTGGCGACCAGGCCCTCGGAGTAGGCCTTGCCCTTCTGGGCGGCCTCGAGCTCGACGTCCTTGAGGACCACCTCGATGCCGGCCTTCGCGCACACGTACGCGATCGCGGCGCCCATCATGCCCGCGCCGAGGACGACGACCTTGGTCGCCTTGAACGGCTCGATGCCCTCCGGCCGGCCGCGGTCGCCGTTGACCTGCTGGAGGTCGAAGAAGAACGCCTGGATCATGTTCTTCGCCACCTGGCCGGTGACGAGGTCCACGAAGTAGCGGCCCTCGATCTCGAGCGCGTTGTCGAAGTCGACCTGCGCGCCCTCGACCGCCGCGGCCATGATGTGGTGCGGGGCCGGGTAGTTGGCGCCCTTGAGCTGCTTGCGCAGGTTCGCGGGGAACGCCGGCAGGTTCATCGCCAGCGCCGGGGTCGACGGCGTGCCGCCGGGGATCTTGTAGCTTCTTGTCCGCGTCCCACGGCTGGCCGGCGAACTCGTCGCCCTGCGCCTCGATCCACGCGCGCGCGGCCGGGAGCAGGTCGTCACGCGATGGCGACGACCTCGTCGACCAGGCCCATCTCCTTGGCCTTGGCGGGCCGCAGCCGCTGGCCCTGCAGCAGCACGCCCATCAGCGCGTTGACGATGCCGAGCATGCGGACCGACCGCACGACGCCGCCGGCGCCGGGCAGCAGGCCGAGCTGCACCTCGGGGAAGCCGACGACCGCCTTGGGGTCGTCGACGACGACGCGGTGGTGGCAGGCCAGGCAGATCTCCAGGCCGCCGCCGAGCGCGGCGCCGTTGATCGCCGCGACGACCGGCTTGCCGAGCGTCTCGAGCCGGCGCAGCAGCGCCTTGCCGTCGCGCACGAACCCGGCGATCTCCTCGGCGTCGTCCTTGGTCGCCTTGCGCAGGTCGTGGAGGTCGCCGCCGGCGAAGAACGTCGACTTCGCCGAGGTGATGACGACGCCCTTGATGTCGTCCTTCTCGGCCTCGAGGCGGTCGACCGTCGCGGCCATCGACGCCGCGTAGGCGGCGTTCATCGTGTTGGCCGACTGCTTCGGGTCGTCGAGCGTCAGGAGGACGATGCCGTCGTCGCCGCGCTCGTAGCGGATCGTGTTGCGCTCGCTCATCAGATGGCCTCCACGACCGTCGCGATGCCCATGCCGCCGCCGACGCAGAGCGTCGCGAGGCCGTACTTGCCGCCGGTGCGGTGCAGCTCGTCGACGAGCGTGCCGAGGATCATGCCGCCGGTCGCGCCGAGCGGATGGCCCATCGCGATCGCGCCGCCGTTGACGTTGACCTTCTCCATGTCGAGGCCCATGTCGCGCACGAAGCGCAGGACGACCGCGGCGAACGCCTCGTTGATCTCGACCAGGTCGAGCTGGTCGACCGTGATGCCGGCCTTCGCCAGCGCCTTCTTCGACGCGGGCGCGGGGCCGGTGAGCATGATCGTCGGGTCGGCGCCCGAGACGGCGGTCGCGAGGATCCGCGCCTTGCGGCGTCAGCCCGAGGTCGTTGCCGGTCTGCTCGTTGCCGATCGCCAGCAGCGAGGCGCCGTCGACGATGCCCGACGAGTTGCCGGGGGTGTGGACGTGGTCGATCTTCTCGATCCAGTGGTACTTCTGCAGCGCGACGGCGTCGAAGCCGCCCATGTCGCCCATCGCCTCGAAGGACGGCTTGAGCTTGGCCGAGCGTCTCGACGGTCGTGCCGGGGCGGATGAACTCGTCGTGGTCGAGCACGACGTGCTCGTTGAGGTCCTTGACCGGGACGACGCGAGCCGTCGAAGCGGCCCTCGGCCTGCGCGCGTCGCGGCGCGCTCCTGCGAGCGGGCGGCGTAGGCGTCGACGTCCTCGCGGCTGAACTCCTCGACCGTCGCGATCAGGTCGGCGCCGACGCCCTGCGGGATGAAGGACGTGTCGTAGTTCGTCTCGGGGTCCATCGCCCAGGCGCCGCCGTCGGAGCCCATCGGCACGCGCGACATCGACTCGACGCCGCCGGCGAAGACGAGGTCCTCCCAGCCGGAGGCGACCTTCTGGGCGGCGATGTTGACGGCCTCCAGGCCGGAGGCGCAGAAGCGGTTGAGCTGGACGCCGGCGACCGTGTCCGGCAGGCCGGCCTTGATCGCGGCGGTCTTGGCGATGTCGGCGCCCTGGTCGCCGACCGGCGAGACGCAGCCCAGGACGACGTCGTCGACCCGCTTGGGATCGAGCCGCTCGTTGCGGATCGAGCATCTCGTGCATCAGGCCGACGACGAGGTCGACCGGCTTGGTCGTGTGCAGGGACCCGTTGACCTTGCCCTTGCCGCGCGGCGTGCGGATCGCGTCGAACACCAATGCGTCGGTGGCTGGCCATTTCGCTCCTTAGTCGAACTCGGGCTCAGTCGACGTGCAGGAAACATTCGTTCGTGAACGCAAGTTCGTGGCATAGTGCCCGCCGTGAGCACCCACCCGCCGCAGCCAGGCCGAGCGCAGCGCCGCCGACGCGCGAGGCGCTGCTGGACGCCACGATCGCGCTGCCTGGTCGAGGAGGGCTACGCGAACACGACGACGGCGCGTGTGGCCGAGCGCGCCGGCGTCTCGCGCGGCGCGCACCTGCACCACTTCCAGACGCGCAGCGCGCTGGTCGCCGCGGCGGTCGAGCAGCTGCGCGCCGCCGCGCCGAGCGAGCTCTGGCCGCCGCCGACGCGCTGCCCGCCGGGCCGCGAGCGCGTCGCCGCAGGCCTCGACCTGCTGTGGCGCAGCTACGCCAGCCCGCTCTACCAGGGCGCGCTGGACCTCTGGACCGACGCCCGCACCGACGCCGAGCTGCGCGGGCACCTGGTCGACGTCGAGCGCGAGCTCGACCGCCAGACGCTCGAGCTGGCGCGCCGGCTCTTCCCCGAGGCGGCCGAGCGCCCGGACTTCGAGCGCCTGATCGAGCTGGCCGCTCGCGACGGTCCGCGGGCTCGCGGTGCTCGACACGCTGCACCCCGGCGGCGAGCGCAGCCGGCAAGCAGTGGGCGTTCTGCCGCGCGCGGCTGGCCGAGCTGTTCGAGCGGCTAGCGCACCCTGACGGCGCGCGTCTTGCTGAGCCCGCCGAAGTGGCAGCTGTCGCTGCCCATGCTCGCGCGGAACGAGTAGCGGCCCTTCTTGAGCTTCTTGACGAGCTTGAAGGCCGACTTCTTGGACAGCTTCACCTTCGCGAAGGTCACGAAGCGCGCGCCCTTCGCGCGCTGTATGACGACGGTCTTGCCGCGGTGCTTCGGCGCGACCGTGCCGGTGAACGTGACCCTGCGCCCGCGGAGCTTGATCTTCAGCGACAGGCGATGACGCTCGACCTGAACCGGCAGGGTCTCGCCGGCGATGTGGCCGGCATCGGCCGGCACGACCGCCTTGAACGTGTACTTGCCGCAGGTCTTGATCGTCTTCGAAAGGCTGATGGTCGAGGTCGAGGTGGCGGTCGTGGTCGCGAACGGCTTCCAGGCGCCGGCGACGAGCCGCTGGATCTCGATCGGATGGCCGGGCTGGCTCGGCCCGAGCGTGCCGGTGAAGACCGCCTTCGCTCCCTTGCGCTTCGCCTTCAGCGTGACGGCCGGCGCGACGGCGATCGTGACGGTCGGCGGCGCCGCGACGCCCGGGAACGTCGCCGTGTAGGTCGTGGTCGACGCGGGCGAGACCGCGAGCCGGTAATTGCCGGCCGCGTCGGTCGTGGCGACTCCCGCCGGGGACACGGAGACGGTGCTCGACGCGAGCGGAGCGCCGTTCTGCGACAGGTTCCCCGTCAAGGTCGCCTGCTGGCCGAACGTGATCTGCGCCGCCGTTGTCGCCAGCGTCGAGGACCGGCGCTGGCGGTGGCTGCGCCGCGGCGTTGAACAGGATCTTGAGCGAGCGGACGAGTGGCGTGGCGCCGCCGTCTGAGGTCAGGTCGAAACGCACGCGCAGCGCTGGGTGGGCCGCCGGGTCGACCCAGAAGAGATTCAGGGTCGTGTCGCCGTTCGTGGTGAGCGCGCCGGAGGCCAGCAGATCGCCACTGGCGGCGTCGAGCACCGTGATCGTGCCGCCGCCGGAGCCCGATCCGCCGGGGGAGAACATCGTCGCTCGAGGCGGTCAGGTCGCCCCAGCGGGTGATGGCCTGGCCGGCCGGTGGCGTGATGTCGGTGGTCGTCGCCTCGCCGGTCGGCGAGAAGCTCACGGGCGCGTGGGCGATCTCGACCTTGTCGAGCGAAGGCGCGCCGGACCGGCCCGACAGGCGCGCCTGCCAGCGGACGCCGCGGACCGTCAGGAGGAAGTGCAGCGCCTCGGCCGGGTCGTCGACGGTCACGGGGAAGTAGTCGGACCAGAACTCGTTCCCGGAGGACGAGTAGGGCTGCAGGAAGCTCATCCACAGCGTCACGCCGGTGCCGCTCGACGTGCGGGTGATCGAGCGGAAGTCGCGGACCGTCGTGGTCGCGTCGCCGAGCTGGTAGGTCGCCCAGCCGTTCGGGATGCCGTCCTGGGGGCTCACCGGAAGCGGATAGGCCGTCGTCGCATGGCCGCCGCGCGTGCGGCCGGTGCGGTCGATCCCCGTGGTCCAGACGTGCAGCAGCGATCCGTCCACGAGCATCCCGCTGGGCTCGACGGCGGTCTCGTCGAAGCCGTAGGGCTGCTGGCTCGGGTTGAGCGCGACGCCCTGTCGCGCCCAGTGACGCCATCGGCGGACATCGCGTACAGGACGCGCTCGACCCCGTCCGACGCCAGGCCGGTGTAGAGCATCCGGTACGTGCTTCCGTCCTTGACGACGACGGGATCCTTCTGGCCGGCGGTGTCGTAGATCGACGTGCCGGTGAAGCGTGACCGCGGCCGCGGCCCTGGAGAAGCTCGTGCTCGCCGACGTGATTCGCCCGATGGCCGGGGTCGCTCCGGTATAGCCGGTGAACCACATGACTGTAGTTGCGCCGTCGTGCAGCACCGACGGGTGCGCGAAGCGCGTCGAAGCCCGTGATCGACTGCTGGCTCTGCCCGTCCAGCCGGTCGACTGGGGTCCGAGCCGGTCGACGAATGGCCGATCGGTCATGCGCTCCGCCGCTCGACACGCGTGAAGTACAGCTGGTAGGTCGAGCCGTCATGGACGATGTCCGGGTCGCGCTGGCCGCCCGCGTCGAACTGGCCGCCCGACCCAATCGGCGAGGAGGGGGCTCGTCTTGGTCCAGCCCGACCCGTCCGACGACGTCGCCTCGCCGAGCCGCGGCATGAAGTCGGTGCCGTTCATCCCGGAGAAGACGCCGACGAACGCGGGGTCGTCCCGGTCGGCGCGACCGACAGGCCGGAGGCCGGCGGCCGTCGAACGCGCTGGAGAGCGTCGCCGATGTCGAGCACCGAGCCGTCCGCGTTGACGCCCGACTGCACCTTGCTGAACGACGTGCCGTTCGACGAGGTCGCGTAACCGATGCGGGTGTGGAAGTTGCCGTTCGCGTCGACCGTGTTGCCGGCGTAGTACAGCTTGTACGGGTCCTGGTTGTCCGCCGGGTCGGCCAGGACGAACGGGGCGTTCAGGTTCGAGAAATCGAACTTCGAGTTGGTGCCCGAGGGGTTGACCGACGGGCTGGGCGCCGTCCACGTGATGCCGTCGCTCGAGTCCGCGTCCATGATCTTCGTCTGGAAGGTCGAGCCGCTCACCAGCTTGCGCCCCGTGAGCAGCATCCGGTACGTGGCGCCGGTCTTGTAGACGCTCGGGGCGAACGCGCCGAAGCTGTAGTTGGCGTTCGCGCCCGGGTCCTCCGGCGAGATCACCTTGCCGCCCTTCGTCCAGGTGATGCCGTCCGGCGAGGTCGCGTAGGCGATCCGCTTCTTCGAGGAGTCGTCGCCGGTGTACCAGAGCTTGTAGGTGGCGCCGTCCTTCAGGACCGAGGGATCGGACGCTGCGAAGCTGTCGGGCGAGCCCGCGGGCCCGTGGTCGAGCACCGGCCCCGCGTGCTTGGTCCACGTGATGCCGTCGACCGACGTCGCGTAGCCGATCGCGCCGAACACGTTGCCCTTGCCGGCGTAGTACATGCGGTACGGGGCGACGGCGTCGGTTGCGTCGTAGATCACGTCAGGCGCGAACACGCCGCGGGCGTCGAACGTCGCCGGCGTTGCGGACAGCACGGGAGCGCCGGCGTTCGCGCGCACCCACGTCTTGCCGTTGGCCGACGTCGCCTCGAAGATCGCGGGGCCGCGCCCGTCCTCCGCCGTGCCCGAGTACCACATGACATAGCCCGGAGCCGACGCGGGCCACCGTCGGATCGTCGACGTTGTCGCTGTCCAGGACCGTCGAGGCGGTCGGGCCCGATCACGGGGTTCGCCCCGTCGTGCGTGAGCGGCAGCAGCGTCTGCGGCAGCGTCAGCGAGCCGCTGCCGATCGCCAGCGTGCTCCTGCCCACGGGACCGAAGGTCGTCGACTGGTAGCTCACGCCGTTGGTGAAGTCGGCGTCGCTGTCCCACGCGGTGGTCGTGGCAGTGCCGTTCGTGGTCAGTCTCAGGCCGCCGAACGTGTCGATCGTCGTGTTCGTGAGCGGCGCCTGCAGGCACGAGCTGTCCAGGAAGCCGTCGAAGTACGCGGTGTCGTCGCGCGAGCAGGCGTGGGCCGGGCGGCGGCGGCGAGCGTGGCCCGGAAGCGACGATCGCCAGAAACAGGTGTCTAGTGCGACTGGTCACAAGCGCAGTATCTCTTCGGCACCGGCGGCCAAATGGTTGACCCCCGCGCCCTCGCTACCATCCCGTCGAGCGCCCGGGGTGGTTCGTCCTGATTCACCCCGTGGCGCCATGCCGACGTAGCTCAGCTGGTAGAGCACTTCACTCGTAATGAAGGGGTCGGGAGTTCGAGTCTCCCCGTCGGCTTCCGAGAAGTCGCTGCAAATGGGGTAATACGAGATTCGGGTCTCTAAGTCGGCTTTCGACTATTGCACAACGGGTGAAGGGGTCAGGCTCGTGTCTTCGCGCGAAGTCCCTGCAAAGAGCGCAGAATCCGCGATCAGCTGCGATCGCGTCGACTTGGAAAGGGGTCCCACCGGCGTCCCGAAACGCGCAGGACCCGCGATCCGCTGCGATCGCGCCGGGCGCCAAAGGGGGTCCCGAACTGGCCAGATCGGGCCCATCCGACCTTGGCCTCAACGCAACTGGTCCGCCGGGCGCCGCAAGCGCCTCGCCGTGGGGGAAGAGGTCGGCTGCCGCTTTCTCCGCGATCGCGCCGCGCGAGTGACCCCGCGCGGCGCGATCAGGTCGCGTCCAATCGGGGCTACGAGCCAACGGTGGCGGTCTTCTCGCCGTGCGACAACTTCGCCTTGAGGTCCTGCACCTTGGTGTGCACCTGCTCCTCGGTGTGCTCGCGGCGGCCGCGCATCAGCTCCTTGTCCGCTTCGCGCTTC
>CAWCEB010000137.1:0-59700 GCA_963794105.1 uncultured Actinomycetes bacterium
CTCGGCGACGATCGCCTCGGTGGTGAGGATGTTCTTCGCGATCGAGGCTGCGTTCTGCAGCGCCGAGCGCGTGACCATCGCGGGGTCGATGACGCCGGCCGCGACGAGATCGACGATCTCGTTGGTCGCGGCGTTCAGGCCGTGACCCTTCTTGGCCTTGCGGACGTCGTTCACGACGACCGAGCCCTCGAGCCCGGCGTTGTGGGCGATCTGGCGGACGGGCTCCTCGAGCGAGCGCAGGACGATCTTCGCGCCGGTGCGCTCGTCGTCCTCGAACGTGTCGAGGTTCACCGCGTCGGAGGCGCGCAGCAGAGCCACGCCGCCGCCGGGCACGATGCCCTCCTCGAGCGCCGCGCGGGTCGCCTGCAGGGCGTCCTCGACACGGTGCTTCTTCTCCTTCATCTCCGTCTCGGTGGCCGCGCCGACCTTCACGACGGCGACGCCGCCGGAGAGCTTGGCGAGGCGCTCCTGGAGCTTCTCGCGATCGAAGTCCGAGTCGGTGTTCTCGACCTCGGTCTTGATCTGGTTGATGCGGCCCTTGATGGCGTCGGTGTCACCGGAGCCGTCGACGATCGTCGTCGTGTCCTTCGCGACGACGACGCGGCGGGCGCGCCCGAGCTGCGAGATCTGCGTGTTCTCGAGCTTGAGGCCCATCTCCTCGGTGATGACCTCGCCACCGGTGAGGATCGCGATGTCCTCGAGCATGCGCTTGCGGCGATCGCCGAAGCCCGGGGCCTTCACGGCGACGCCGGTGAAGGTGCCGCGCAGCTTGTTCACGACGAGCGTCGCGAGGGACTCGCCCTCGACGTCCTCGGCGATGATCAGCAGCGGCTTGCCCGACTGGATCGTCTGCTCGAGGATCGGCAGCACGTCGCGGACGGAGCCGATCTTCTGGTTGGCGATGAGGATGTAGGGATCCTCGAGGACGGCCTCCATGCGGTCCTGGTCGGTGACCATGTAGGGCGAGATGTAGCCCTTGTCGAACTGCATGCCCTCGGTGAACTCGAGGTCCATGCCGAACGTCTGGCCCTCCTCGACGTTGACCACGCCGTCCTTGCCGACCTTCTCGATCGCGTCGGCGATCACGTCGCCGATCTCGTCGTCGCCGGCGGAGATCGTCGCGACACGAGCGATCTGCTCCTTGCCGTTGACCTCCTTGGACTGCGACTTGATGTTCTCGACGATCAGGTCGACGGCCTTCTCGATCCCGCGCTTGAGCGCGAGCGGGTTGGCGCCGGCCGTGACGTTCTTGAGGCCCTCGCGGACGATCGCCTGAGCGAGCACCGTGGCAGTCGTCGTACCGTCGCCGGCGACGTCGTTGGTCGCCGTGGCGACCTCGCGCACGAGCTGGGCGCCCTGGTTCTCGAAGACGTCCTCGACCTCGATCTCACGAGCGATGGTCACGCCGTCGTTCGTGATCGTCGGAGCGCCGAACTTCTTGTCGAGGACCACGTAGCGGCCCTTGGGGCCGAGCGTGACCTTCACTGCGTTGGCGACTGCGTCGACGCCGGCCTCGAGGGCCTTGCGCGCGTCGGAGTCGTACTTCAGTTCCTTGTGAGCCATGTGTTAGCCCTCCACCTTCGCGAGGACATCGCTCTCACGGAGAACGAGCAGATCCTCTCCATCGATCGTGATCTCGGTGCCGCCGTACTTGCTGTACAGCACCTCGTCGCCCTCCGACACGTCCAGCGGCACGCGCTTGCCGTCGTCGTCGAGCTTGCCGTCGCCGACGGCCAGGACCTTGCCCTTCTGCGGCTTCTCCTTGGCGGTATCGGGGAGCACGATGCCGCTTGCGGTCGTCGCTTCCTCCTCGATCGCCTTGACGATCAGCCGATCGCCCAGGGGCTTGAGCTTCATGTGTTCGAACCTCCGTCCGACATAGGTACCTTCGGGAGCGTTGGCACTCTGGTGTAGCGAGTGCCAGCGCGTGTCCTGCACTCTAGCGAATCTGGCACTCCGGTCAAGCGAGTGCCAGGCTGAGATGTGCGTCGAACCCACTCAGATCCTGCGGCGATCAACGGATGCGTCACCTCCGAGGCGCTCGTACGTTGAAACGACCATGAGACGCAGCGTTGTCCTCGCCACGATCGCCGCCCTCGCCCTCCCGTCCGCGGTGGGCGCCGCTCCGGTGCCGATCTCCGCGCGGACGATCGACGCCGGGCCCGTGACGCTCGCGTTCGACTCCGCGGGGGACGCGCTGGCGTCGTGGCGTGGCGTGAGCGGTGTCCAGCCGGACAACACGACGCTCTTCCGGGCGCTCGCCTCACGCACGGCGGCCGGCGACTGGCAGCCGCCGCGCAGTCTGCCGCGCACGGTCGTGTCGCACGACGCCGCGCTCCGGGGCGCCGGCGGCTTCGCGCTGGTGACCACACGCGAGCAGCCCGCCGGCAAGGCGCACACCCGCTCGCTGATGACGGTCTCGCTCGGGCACCTCTTCCCGTTCAGCTTCGGGGCGACGCGCGTCCTGGATCGCGGTCCGCGCACGCACGTCGGCTATGACGGCCCGCAGCCGACGCTGTTCTCCCCGCTCGTCGCCGGCACGCCGACCGGCACGGTGGTGGCGGCGTGGCAGCGCAGCGTGCCGCGCTCGCGCTCAGGCGTCTGGGCGCAGACGCTCGGCGGCAAGCCGCGCCGCCTCGGCCCGTACGGCGTCTCGCCCTCGCTGCGCCTCGCCGCCGACGGATCGGGGCTGCTGAGCTGGCGGCGCGGATCGCTGCTGCTGGCGCGCGTGCGGCACAGCAACGGGACGTGGGGCCCGATCGAGCGTGCCGGGATCACGGCGCGGTTCGCCGAGGTGCCGCCTGCGGTGGTGGCCGGTGCAGGCGAGCGCTGGGCGCTCGCCTCGACGGAGGTCACGCACTCCGTGAGCGGGGTGCACTTCCGGCCGAGCCTTCACGTCCGCGTTCCCGGCGCCGGGTGGCGCGGGGCGCAGCTCGACGAGGGCTCCTTCGTCCCGACCGGGCAGACCAGCTACGTGACCGCCCAGCTGCGGACGCTCACCACCCTCACACCGGACGGCCGGCTCCACGTCGCGTGGCCGGCGCCGCGCGACGGAGTCGTGCGCGTCGCGGTCGCGGACGTCGACGCCGACGCCGCCGGCGTTCGCGTTGGCGCGCCGTTCCTGTTCGGCGAGAACGTGGCGCTCGACAGCATCGCGGCCGGCCCGGGCGATCGCTGGGCCGTGACCTGGTTCGACGTCTCGCGGCCGGATGGCACGCCCAACCTGGTCGAGCTCGGCGGCGCAGGCCCGCAGCTGACGACCGGGCTCGCGACCGAGCGCACCGTGCTGGGCTCGATCGCCGCGTACGACCCGCTGACCGGCCGGCCGGCCGTCATCTGGAGCCAGGGCACCGTGGCTGACGGCTACCAGCTCGTGGCCGGCTAGTTCTGCGCCCCGCCGATGCCGTGCAACCGGTTGGTCACCTCGGGCGGGTTCTCGATGATCTGGCTGAACCGAACCACGGTCACGATGTCGTCGACAGAGACCTTCTTGCCGTAGATCTGCTCGAGGAAGTGGATCATCTCCTCGTGGCGGCGGAACTCGGGGTTGTCGTGCTCGATGTCGCGCGGTGACAGGTCCTTGACCCGCTTGACCTCGACCTGGTCGATGACCGCCTCGAAGATCTTCTCGCGCGGTGAGTGCTGGTAGCCGATCGTCACGAGCACCGCCTGGTTCTTGCGGTACTTGTGCGACTTGTCGCCGAGCCGGATCGTGGCCGTCTTGCGGCCGCGCTTGAGCTGGTCGGCGAAGATCGTCGAGTAGAAGTTGAGGACCTGCATACGGGTCTGCACCCTACCCGCTGGGACGGGCCCGCAACAGGGCGCGAGCGGCCATGTCGCGCTCGCCTTTGTACGAGAGCGAACGGGCCGCCTCCTCGAGCGCGATCCAGCGCGCGTGCTCGACCTCGTGGTCGTGGTCGGCGGGCTCGCCGGAGACGTAGTCGAGCAGGAAGAACGCCACCGTCTTGGCGATCCGCCGCCCATCGCGCTGGTACCAGTAGCGCACGTCGCCGAGCTTCTCGCGGACCGTGGCCTCGACGCCGGCCTCCTCGCGGACCTCACGCAGCGCCGCGTCCGCGGGCGTCTCGCCGTCCTCGGGATGGCCCTTGGGAAGCGCGAGCACCTGCGCGCCGTTGGCGGGGCGCCGCGTCGGCACGATCACGATGCAGTCCGTTCCGCGCACGACGACGCCACCGCAGGAGAACTCGCGCTCGACGGACATCAGAACACGTAGCGGGCAAGGGCATCCGGGTCGTGGACGGTGAGGCGGCCGCGGCCCTGCGACACGATCCCGGCGCGCTCGAGCACCGCGAGGAAGCGGCTCGCCGACTCGCGCGAGGAGCCCGCCAGCTGCGCCACCTCGGCCTGGGTGGCGACGACGAGCACGTCACCGTCGTCGGCCCCCTCGGCGCGCGCCTGCTCGACGAGCTGCGCGATCACGCCCGCCACGCGGCTCTGCACGGTCTGGAAGGACTGGCGCGCGAGGCGCTCGTTGGTCTCGCGCAGCCTGCGCCCGAGGGCGATGACGAGCTTGTAGGAGATGTCGGAGTGCTCGCGCAGGAGGCGCCGCATGTCCGCGCCGAGGATCGCGATCGCTTCGACGTCCTCGATCGCCTCGACCGTGGCCGAGCGGCGCTCGTCATCGAACATCGCCAGCTCGCCGAAGATGTCGCCGGGGCCGAAGTGTGCCAGCGCGATCGAGCGGCCGTCGCCGTGCTCGCGCACGGCTCGGGCGTGGCCGGACTCGACGACGTAGCAGGTGTCCGACGCGTCGCCCTCGCGGAAGATCACATGGTGGGCGCGGAAGCTGCGCGGCACGGCCACCTGCGCGACGCGTTCGAGATCGGGCGGCGCCAGCGTCTCGAAGGCCGGCACCCGGCCGAGCAGCCGGACGGTGTCGTGTCCCGAGCCCACGCACGAAGGTTCTCACACTGGATCCAGCGCGCTGTCACGGCGCCGGCGCCGCGTCGAGCGCGCGGCGAGAGCCGCCGCGCCGCCCACCAGAGCGAGCGGAATGCCCGCTGCGAGGCCGATGAGCACCACGCCTGCGGCCACCTCGAGCACCCGCAGCGCGTCGTGCGCCGCGTCGCCCGGGGTCCACGTGCCGCCGCCCGAGCCCTTGTGCCCGTTGCCTGCCACGGTCACCTCGACGCGGCTGAGGTTCGCCCGCCGGCGCAGCGCGTTCAGCTCGCCCTTGAGGGCGGAGATCTGCGAGCGGTTGTCGCGCAGCCGTGCCTTGAGCGCGTCGACCTCCTGGGTCGTCGTGGCGCGCGCAAGGGCCTTGAGCAGCGCCGCGCGCTCGGCGCGCGCGTCGCGCAGCCGGTCGATGGCGGAGACGAACGAGCCGGTGATGTCCGTCGAGCCCTGTGACAGCGACGCGACGTGGGCGAGCTTGCTCAGCGCGGCCACGGCGTCGTCGAGCCGCCGGGTCGGGATGCGCAGGGAGAAGACCGCCGACGCCTCGGCGTCCGAGGTCGAGATCTGCGACGAGTCGACGATCCCGCCGAAGCGCTGGGTCGCGGCGATCACGCCGTCGGCGACCTGCTGCACGTCGCTGCGCGAGGTGGAGAGCGCAAGCGCGGTCGTGCGCTCGACTTGCGTCCCGCGACCGGTCGCGGGGCGGTCGCGCCCGCGCTCGACTGGCGCTGGAACGGCGCGGCGAGCTCCGTCGAGCTGTCCGCCGGCGCGCTCTTCGCGGCGACGCCCGAGGGCGAGGACGTCGTCGTCGAGTCGCCGCCGCTGTTCACGAGCACGATCGCGACCACGATGGCCGCGACCGCCCCGGCTGCGGGCGAGTAGGCCAGCCATGACCGCCGCGCCGGCGCCTTGCGCGCCGCGTCGACGCGCGCATCGAGCCGCGCCTCGAACGCGGGCGTCATGACAGGCCGCTCGGCGCGGACGTCGGTGACGAGCTCGCTCCACGGGGAGGGCTCGCCGGCGAGCGCGCGCTCGAGCTCCTCGAGGTCGGCGAGGACGGTCGGGTCAGTGCGCATGGCAGGCCTCCCGGAGCTTGGTGACGGCACGATGCAGGCGAGTGCCTGCCGCGGACTCGCTGGCGCCGATGACCTTTGCGATCTCGGCGTTGGACAGTCCGGCGTGGAACTTGAGGGCGATGAGCTCGCGGTCGCGCGGGTCGAGGCCGGCGAGCGCGGTGCGCACGGCGGCGCGGCGGTCCGCGTCGTCGTCGGGCTCGGCGATGGCCTCGTCGGGCAGGTCGGTGACGAGCGTCGCCGTCCGCGAGCGGCGGCGCAGCTCGTCGAGCGCGGCGTTCCGCGCGATCCCGAACAGCCAGGCGCGCTCGGACCCGCGGGCCCGGTCGAAGCTGCGCCGCTTGCGCAGCGCGCGTTCGAACGTCAGTGCCGTGACGTCCTCGGCGGCGGCGCGATCGCGCAGCAGCGAGGCCACATAGGCGTACACGTCAGCTCCGCAGGAGCGGTAGAGCGCCTCGAACGACGAGGCCGACTCGTGTCTCGCCGGCAGCACCATGGTCGCGGTTCCCATGCCCGTACTACGAACGACAGCGGCGTTCATCACGGGCGCGGCGCTATCTTCGTGGCCATGCCGGTCCGCCGCACCCTTCTGTGCGTAATCGTGGTTGCCTTCGCAAGTCCCGCCGTTGCTTCGGCGCGCGCGCCGTGGGCGACGGTGAACGTGTGTGACACCGCCTCGAACCCCGACACGATCGGGATCCGCGGCTCGATGCCGGGCGGCGTCGCGCGAGCGACGGAGATGTTCATGCGCTTCCAGGTGCAGTACGAGCGCGACGACGGCAGCTGGCGGCTGCTGAGCTCCGGCGGCGACAGTGGCTTCATCGACGCCGGGAGGGCGAGGACGCGCGGCTCGCGCCAGGCCGGCCACTCGTTCCGCCTCAGTCCGCCGCGCGCCGGCAACGTCTACACGCTGCGCGGCCTCGTCACGTTCGAGTGGCGGGCGAAGGACGGCACCGTCGTCCGTCGCGCGCGTCGCGCGACCACCGCCGGGCACCGCTCGACGGCGGGCGCCGATCCAGCCGGCTTCTCGGCTGCGGAATGCACGATCACCGCCTGATGCGCCGGGCCGTCCTGACAGCGCTCGCCGTGCTCCTGCTCGCCGCGATTCCCGCGCATGCGCGCGAGGCGGGGCTGTGGGCGACGATCAACACGTGCGACCCGCCCGCGAAGCCTGGCGCCGTCGGCGTGCGCATCTCGATCCCGGTGCACGGGACGCGCAAGCACCGCCAGCAGCAGTGGGCGCGGATCCGGATCCAGTGGTACGACGGCTCCGCCTGGCAGTCGCTCGGCTCGTCGGGCGACACCGGCTACAAGCACCTCGGGCATGGCCACGGGACGTTCCAGGGCGGCACGACGTTCACGTTCGACCCTCCGGCGGCCGGGCAGCAGCTCGTCCTGCGCGGCATCGTGAACATCCAATGGCGCATCGGCAGGAAGGTCCGGGGCCGCGCAACGCTGCCGACGGAGTCCGGGCACGCGAACCCGAAGGACGCGCGCCTGCAGACGTCGCTGGCGACCTGCCAGATCAGCCGCTGACGAACAGCCGCGGATCGTTCGAGATGATCCCGGTGACGCCGAGGCGCTCCAGCCTCGCGATCCGCGCGGGCTCGTCGACGGTCCACACGTAGAGCTCGCCGCCGGCCTCCTTCACCACCCGGACCAGGCGCCTATCCACGACGGCGTAGTGGGCCATGACAGCATCGATCTCGCCCGCCGACAGCCGCGCGGCCACGCGCTTGGCGAGTCGCCGCCGGTATTCGTAGGCGCCGAGCAGCGCGAATGGCCGCGTGAGCGGGTTCGAGAGGGGGTTGCGGCGCATCTTGGGCACCGACCAGCCGAGCCGGACGCCGGGCTCGAGCTCGCGCACGACGGGCAGCGACTCCTCTTCCATCGTGGAGATCAGCGTGCGGCCGATCAGGTCGCGTTGCGCCAGCGCCTCGAGTACCTCACGCTCGTAGCCGGCGCGCTTGAGGTCGACGTCCAGCTCGATCCCGGCGTAGGCGTCGCTGACCAGGTGGTCGAGCCCCTCCTCGAGGGTGATGACGCCGGGGCTTTCGGCCGCCTGGAGGTCATGGGCGAGGACGAGCCTCCCGTCGGAGACCCGCAGCACGTCGAACTCGACCATGTCGACGCCGGAGGCGAGCGCGGCGTCGAAGCTCGCCAGCGTGTTGCCCGGCGCGATGTGATCGGCCCCTTTGTGGCCCACGCGGCGGTAGCTCAGCGCTGGCATCCGGGGCACCAGTAGGTGATGCGGTTGTCGTCGCCTTGCCCGCGGCTGGCGATCGTCGTGCCGCAGCGCGGGCAGGGCCGCCCGGCCTTGCCGTAGATCACGCGGAAGCGATCCTGCCGTCCGTCCTGCGCGGATTGCTGCATGCGCGGCCGCGCCGCGTGCACGATCGCGAGCGCCTCCTCGTCGCTGACGCGACCGGTCGGCCGCCAGGGGTCGATGCGCACCAGGTGGCAGGCCTCGACCTTCCAGAGGTTGCCGATCCCGGCGATCGTGCGTTGATCCAGCAGCGCGTCGCCGATCGGCCGCGTCCGATCGTCCTCGCGCAGGCGCTGCAGGAAGCGCTGCTCGTCCAGCTCCGGCGCGAGGATGTCGGGCCCGAGCATGGCGAGCCGACGGTCGAACCGGGTGCGCGACTCGGTGAGCAGCTCCAGCACCGGGCCGTCGAACTGCACGACGGCGTGGTCGCGGGCCCGCAGGACCAGCCAGGCGCGCCTGGGCGCGCGCCGCCAGCGCCGGCCCTCTTCGTAGGTGGCCCACGAGCCGGTCATGCGCAGGTGGGAATGCAGCACGAGGTCGCCGGAGAAGCGGATGAACAGGTGCTTGCCGTGCGCGTCGACGGACTCGACGGCCTGGTCGGCCAGCCGCTGCGGCCAGCGGTCGAACCGATGGCGCGGATGGGGCGACTCGACGACCGGCACGGCGCCCGCGAGCACGGGTCGCATCCGGTTCGCCGCGTAGTGGATCGTGTCGCCCTCCGGCATCAGGCGACGCTTCGCACGAGCCGCTTGTCCTGTTCATAGGAGAGCAGGACAAGCGCCTCGCCCGCTGTGACCCAGCGAACGCCATCGACCTCCTCGTCGGGCTCGGACCCGAGGTCCTCGACGATGCTCATGCGCCACCAGCGCACGGTCTTCGGCCGATGGGTGGCCGTGTAGCGCATCGTCTCGAGCTCCTCCTCGAGGCGGCAGCGCAGCCCGGTCTCCTCTTCGACCTCGCGCAGCGCGGCCTGCTCCCAGGTCTCGCCGGGGTCGAGCTTGCCCTTGGGCAAGGACCAGTCGTCGTAACGGGGGCGGTGCACGACGGCGATGCGGCCGTCCCGCATCACAACGCCGCCGGCGGCGCGAATCTCGTCGCTCACCACTCCCAGGCTACCGGTGCGCGACCACCGTCCTCGCCGCCACGACGGGCGCCCCGGACGCAGGCGCGAACGTGAGCGCGAGCGTCAGGCGCATCCTGCGCGCACGCCGCAGCCGCGACGCGCCGGCCCGTGTCAGCCTCGCCGTGAGCGAGCCGCCCGACGCGATCGTCCGCCGCCCGGGGTCGGTCACGCGCAGGCGGAAGGCGCCCGCAGGGTAGGCGTGGTGCAGGCGGATCGTCACGCGGCGCCGGCGCAGGAGATCGCGAAGCCGCAGGTTGCGCGTGGAGGACCTGAGGTCCGCCGCGAGCATCCCGCTCAGGTCGGGCGCCGCCTGCCCCGAGCTGGTCGTCGGCGGCGAGGGCGGCGGCGAGGCTTGCGAGGGCGCAGCGGCGACCTGTGCCAGCGCGTCGGCGACGAGTCCGACGGCGCTGCCGGCGTTCAGGCGGCCGCCGGTGACCGTCTTGCCGGTCAGGCCGGGCAGCGGGTCGGCGGTCGCGAGGATCACCTGCTTGAGCTGCGCCGGGGTGAGCTGCGGGGCCAGTGAGAGCAGCAGCGCCACTGTTCCCGTGACGTGTGGCGCGGCCATCGACGTGCCCCAGTCGATGGCGAACTCGTCGGGCGCGCCGGTGAAGCCGGTGATCGGCGGGACGCAGAAGATCTCGAGGTCGTCCAGCGCGACCCCTTCGTCGGTCCCGCTCGCGTTCGTGAAGAGCCGGAACAGCAGGCCGCCGTCCGCGCGGCCCTCGAGCTCCGACAGGTCGATGAGCCAGCGCTCGAACCCCGAGGACGTGCCTGCCCGCGCGGCGACCCGCTTGCCCCAGCTCACCCAGTCGGGCGAGGTCTCGGCGAGCAGCAGGTCGTCGTCGGACAGGGCCGTGCGCGCGTAGACGCTCGCGGCACAGTCGCGCTTCCCGGTGAGGTCGAGTCCCTGGGTCAGCGCGGCGTAGTTGTCGGTGTTGTTGGCGTACTGGCCTGACGGCGAGTCCGAAAGGCTCCACGAGCCCGTGCGCCAGTACGTGAAGGAGCGGCCCCAGGTGTCCGGCGTGCCGCCCGTGACCCAGGTCCCGGCGAGCGCGTTCTCGAAGCCGTCCTTGAACCGGCTGTCCTTCGCCCCCCACTTCATGAACGAGCTGAGGATGTCGTCGCCGGGCGCGGCCAGGTCGACGCTCTGTGCGCCGTAGTTCGAAAAGTCCGCGAGCTGGTCGTTGGCGTCGGTCGCCGCGACGCAGATGATGTTCGGCGAGGGGAAGGCGCACGGAAAGCTGCCGGTCGCGTCGACGTCCTCGCTGTCGTTCATCGCGGCGATGACGAACAGCACGTCTGGCGCGGCGTCGATGACATCGTCCTCGAGCTGACACGGGGCGCGGCTGCCGAGGCTCAGGTTCACGACGCGCGCGCCGGCCTGGACGGCGTAGGCCATGCCCTGGGCGATCTCGTCGCACGTCCCGACGTTGAGGTTGTCCAACACACGGACCGGGATGAGGGAAGCGCGCCAGGCGACGCCGGACACCCCCATGCCGTTGTTGCCCCGCGCCGCGACGATGCCCGCGACGTGGGTGCCGTGGCCGACGTTGTCCGACGGATCGCTGTCGTTCTGGACGAAGTCCCAGCCCGCGTCCGTGGCGATGTTCGGTGCCAGGTCGGGCTCGTCGAAGTTGATGCCGGAGTCGACGATCGCCACCCGCACGGACTCGGAGCCGGTGGTGTGGTTCCACGCGTCCGGCGCGTCGATGCCGGGCCCGCTCGCGCTGTTCAACGACCACTGCTGGCTGAACAGCGAATCGTTGGGCAGCGCCGCCCCGCGCTGGTAGACGTTGGGCTGCGCCCAAGCGACGCGCGGATCGCGCGCCAGCTCGCGCGCCGCGCGGTGCAGGTCGGCGCGCAGCGGCACGCGCGCCAGGACGGCGCCGGGCACGGCCAGCCGCTTGCCCGGCGTTGCGCCGTGCGCGCGCAGGAGCTGCGGCGAGGCACCCGGGCGCAGCTTGACGAGCAGCTCGCCGGGCACGGCGTCGACGCCTGCCGCCGCCGCCGTGGCCGGGATCGCGAGGCTCAGGACGGCGGCGAGCAGGAATCTCATCGCCCGCCACGCTAGGAGCGCGCCTTGAACGGATTCTTGTCAGGCGCTCAGCGTGAGCTTGCGCGGGCCCTGGCGGAAGCCCAGCTCGATGAGCAACGGCTCCCACGCCGAGCCCACGACGGGCTCGCCGTCGATGCGCTCCAGGCTGAGCTTGCGGCGGCGGTCGGCGGTGATGAATGCGGCGAGCGCCTCGAGGCTCGGGCGCACGCGCGGGTCGTCGGGCTCGGTCAGGACGAGGATCCCGCGGCCTGCGCGCTCGACGTAGAGCACGGGCTCGCTGCCGGCGAGGACGACGTTGGCCCCGGCCGCCCGCTGCGGGCGCCTGGTCTCGCCCTCGCGCTTGGGCCACGGCAGCGCGGCACCGTAGGGCTGGGCCGGGTCCGTGGCCGCCAGCACGATCGGCGGCGCCTCGTCTTCGGCCTTCTGCGCGCGCAGGCGCTCGACCGCGCCCGGAAGCGCGAACTGCGCGCCGCCGAGCCCTTCGATGAAGTAGCCGCGCCGGCAGACGCCGAGCGTCTCGAGCGCGCCGAAGGAGTCGTAGAGCAGGCTGAAGCCGCCGGCGGCGCCCTCGGCGAGGACGTGCTCGCGGGTCACGATGCCGTAGCGCTCGAGCAGGAGCTCGGCCCTGGTGCGGCGCCGAAGGCCGGGGTCGGGCTCGGTGCGGAAGAGCGTGCTCGTGAGCGACCAGCGGCCCTGCACGGTCGCGCCGGCGCCGCTGCGCCGCGCGCCGAACCGCCTGCCGGGGCGCGACCGGTCCACCGCCCGCTGCGCCTTGGCCAGCGTCAGCCGCGGTGCCCGCAGCGGCGCGAACGCGTCGTTGGTCGCCTCGCCCGCCCAGACGAGGTCCCACAGCGCCTCCTGGATCTCCTCGGGGCTGAGGGCGAGCTCGGCGAGCAGGTCGGTGAAGAAGCACGGCGCGGCGGACAGGCGCTCGCGGATCGCGTCGTGCTCGGGCATGGCCGGCGCATCGGGTGGGTGGGGACGGGTATTCGGCGGCCCGATCAGCTCGGCGTCGTCGCGGAAGTAGAGCGCCACGCGCCCGGAGTTGCGGCCGAGTGCGCCGGCGCCGACCCAGACCAGCTCGCCGCTGGCGCAGAGCTGGTCCATCCACGTGGGCGAGTACGCGCCCGTGCGCCGCGGCAGCACATCGCGCTCCCAGACGTCAGCGGGCAGAGCGAGTCCCTGCAGCGGGACCAGGATCTCGCGCAACCGGTCGACGCCCGCGCCGGCAGCGGGATGGCGGTCGACGCCCTGCCACGAGGGCAGGAACGCGGCGAGCGCGCGCTGGTCGCAGGCCTCGATCTCCTTGCGCAGGACCGCGAGCGACGCGCGGCGCAGCCTGCGCAGGACGTCGGCGTCGCACCACTCGCGCTGCGGTGCCGCCGGGCCGCAGCTCGCCACGGACGAGCTCGCCGTTGCGTTCAAGCTTCGCGAGGATCGCCGTCGGATCGGCGCCGTAGCGGCCGCGCAGCTCGTCGGTGGTGAACGGCCCGTGCGTCCGTGCGTAGCGGGCGACGACGCGTTCGAGCGCGTCGGCCACGTCGGCCACGAACGCCTCGGGCAGCCCGCTGGGCGGGACGGCGCCGAGCGCGTCGCGGTACAGCCCGGCGTCGTCGGCGGCGATCCAGCGCGGCTCGCCGTTGATCCGCAGGCGCACGGCGCGGCGCTCCTCTCCGAGCGCGAGCAGCAGCTGCTCGGCGTCGAGTCCGTCGAGGACGCGGTCGCGTACCTCGTCAAGCGTGAGATCGCCCAGGCGACGGAGCACGTCGGCCAGGCCATCGCGCGAGTCGGCCTTCGTGCGGTCCGACCGGTGCTGCAGGTCGGCCTCGACCTGGTCGAGCGCCGCGGGGTCGATCAGGTCGCGCAGCTCCTCCTGGCCGAGCAGCTCGCGCAGCAGCTCGCGATCGAGCGACAGCGCGGCGGCGCGGCGCTCGGCGTTGGGCGTGTCGCCCTCGTACATGTAGGTCGCGACGTAGTCGAACAGCAGCGACGACGCGAACGGCGAGGCCGTCGGCGTCTCGACCTCGATGACGCTCAGCTCGCGGCGGTGCAGCGCGGTCAGCAGCTCCTGCAGGCCGGGGACGTCGAGCACGTCGCGCAGGCATTCGCGGTAGGTCTCGAGGATGATCGGGAACTGGGCGTAGCGCTTGGCGACCTCGAGCAGCGACTGCGACTTCAGCCGCTGTTGCCACAGCGGCGTGCGCTTGCCCGGGTATGCGCGCGGGATCAGCAGCGCGCGGCCGGCGTTCTCGCGGAAGCGCGCGCCGAACAGCGCGCTGGACGCCAGCTCGGCGACCACAGCGTCCTCCACCTCGTCGGGCTCGACCATCACGAGGTCGGCGCCCGGCGGCTCGTCCGCGTCGGGGAGGTGGACGATGATCCCGTCGTCGGACCAGATGGCGTCGGATTCGAGGCCGTACTGCTCGCGGATCCGCCTGCTCAGCGCCAGGCCCCAGGCGGCATGCACGCGCCCGCCGTACGGGCTCAGGACGCACAGGCGCCAGTCGCCGATCTCGTCGCGGAAGCGCTCGACGACGATCGAGCGGTCGCTCGGCACCACGCGCGTGGCGTCCTGCTGCTCGCGCAGGTAGTCCAGGAGGTTGCGGGCGGCGAGCGGATCGAGGTCGTAGTCGCGCTGGAGGACCTCCTCGGTCTGGTCGACGGCCCAGCGGCTGAACTCGCCGATCGCCCTGCCGAGCTCCTTGGGCCGGCCGACGCTGTCGCCCTTCCAGAACGGCACCGCGCCCGGCACGCCCGGCGCGGGCGTCACGACGACGCGGTCGCGGCCGATCTCCTCGATCCGCCAGGTGGACGCGCCGAGCAGGAACGTCTGGCCGGCGCGCGCCTCGTAGACCATCTCCTCGTCGAGCTCGCCGACGCGGCGCCCGTCGGGGAGGACGACCGAGAACAACCCGCGGTCGGGGATCGTGCCGCCGTTGACGACGGCCAGTGCGCGGGCGCCCTTGCGCGCGCGGATCGTTCCCGCTACGCGGTCCCAGACGATGCGGGCGCGCAGCTCGCCGAACTCCTGCGACGGGTAGCGACCGTCGAGCATGTCGAGGACGTTCTCGAGCAGCTCGCGGCGAAGCTCCGCGTAGGGGTGCGTGCGCGTGACGAGCGCATGGAGGTCGTCGACGCTCATCGGGTCCTCTCGTTGACGCCACGATCGCGACGATCTGCTGCGCGAGGACATCGAGTGCGTTGCGCGGGACGACCGTCGGCTCGATCCGGCCCTCGCGCATGAGCTTTGTGACGACGGCGCACTCGAGCAGGTCGGCGCGGAACTTGGGGAAGATGCGGCCCTTCGACGTGTCGCCGACGTTGTGCCCCGCGCGGCCGATCCGCTGCAGCCCGCGCGCGACCGACTTCGGCGACTCGACCTGGAGCACGAGGTCGACGGCGCCCATGTCGATCCCGAGCTCCAGGCTGCTCGTCGCGATCAGGCACGGCAGCTCGCCGGCCTTGAGCATCTCCTCGACGATCGTGCGCTCCTCGCGGGCAAGCGAGCCGTGGTGGGCGCGCGCGATGTCCTCGCCGGCGAGCTCGTTCAGGCGCAGCGCGAGCCGCTCGGCGGCGCGGCGGGCGTTGACGAAGATGATCGTCGAGCGGTGCGCGCGGACCTCCTTGAGGAGCTCCGGGTACATCGCCGGCCAGATCGAGTTGCGCGTCGACTCGCCGCCCGCGCCACTGTCGAGCGGGTCGCTCGGCCCGTTGCCCGGCTCAACCATCGACTCGACCGGCACGTGGATCTTCAGGTCCAGGGGCTTCCTGGCGCCGGCGTCCACGACGCGGCAGGTGCGCTGCGGGCCGACGAGGAAGCGGCCGATCTCCTCGAGCGGGTTCTGGGTCGCGCTCAGCCCGATGCGCTGCGGGTCGCCCTCGGCGAGGTCGCTGAGCCGCTCGAGCGTGAGCGCCAGGTGCGAGCCGCGCTTGGTCGACGCGACGGCGTGGATCTCGTCGACGATCACCGCCTCGACGCCGGTCAGCATCTCCCGTGCCTGGCTGGTGAGGATCAGGTACAGCGACTCGGGGGTCGTGATGAGGATGTCCGGCGGATGGCGGCGCATCGCCATGCGCTCGTTCTGCGGCGTGTCGCCGGTGCGGATCGCCACCGAGATGTCGCGGTCGATCCCGCGCAGCGGGGCCCGCAGGTTGCGCTCGATGTCGTAGCTGAGCGCCTTCAGCGGCGAGACGTAGACCAGTCGCGTGCGGTCCGCGCTGGACTGGCTGAGCCGGTCGATGCCCCACAGGAACGCCGCGAGCGTCTTGCCGCTCCCGGTCGGCGCGCTCAGGAGGACATGGTCGCCGGACGCGATCGCCGGCCACGCCTGCTCCTGCGCGGGCGTGGGGCCCTCGAAGGCGCCGAGGAACCAGTCACGGACGGGGGGCGAGAAGCCCGAAAGCGGCACGCCTTGAGACTACGCCCCGGCGTTGGCGAGCTCGCGTGCGTGCTCGAACACCGCGTCCATCATCGGCTCGGTGAGCTTGCCGGTGAACGTGTTCTGCTGGCTGGGGTGAAAGCAGCCGAGCAGCGGCAGCGGGCTGCCGGCGAGCGCGAGGGCGTCGTGGCCGAAGCGCGGGCGCGGCTTGGGCGGGGCGTGGCCGAGCGCTGCGCGCAGGCGCAGCGCGGCGTCCCAGGCGAAGGATCCGAGGCAGACGACGAGCCGCAGGTTTCGGCAGCTCGTTCATCTCGCGCACGGTCCAGTCGAGGCAGCTGTCGCGCTCGGCGGGCGTGGGCTTGTTGGCGGGCGGCGCGCATCGCACCGCCGCGGCGATCCACATGTCGGTCAGCGCGAGCCCGTCGCCGGCGTGGACCGACGTGGGCTGGTTGGCGAAGCCCGTTCGATGGAGCGAGGCGAACATGAAGTCGCCGCTGCGATCGCCGGTGAAGACGCGGCCGGTCCGGTTGCGCGCCATGCGCCGCGGGCGCCAGGCCGAGCAGCAGCACGCGCGCCGCGGGATCGCCGAAGCCGGGACCGGCCGGCCCCAGTACTCCTCGTCTCGCGAACGACGCCCGCTTGACCTGCGCCACCTCCTCGCGCCAGGCGACCAGCCGCGGGCAGCGCCGGCAGCCGGTGTTCTCGGCGGCGATCTCCTCGAGGGTCACGACGTGCGTTCGCGCAGCGACGTCACTGGCGCAGCAGCCCGAGGGTGAGCCGCGCGATCACCGGTTCGAGGTCCGCCAGCCGGGCGGGAACGCCACTGCGCAGCTGGCGCGAGACGAGCTCCACGATCGCGCCGATGATCGCGAACGCGTCGTCCTTGGACGCGAAGCGCGGGCTGCCGAAGCGCTCGGCCATCCGCGCGTTGTCGCGCATGAGCCCGTCGGCGAACAGGTCCAGGATCGCGTCGCGGCGCTCGGCCGCCCGCGGCCCGGCGCCGATGATCTCGACCAGCAGCGTCCGGGATGAGTCCGGGTACTGCGCGAGGATCTGCAGGAACGCGTGGATGCTGCCGCGCACGCGCTGTTCGTAGTCGGCCGTCTCCTCGACGCGCGCGTTGACCAGCGCGCGCGTGACCTCGGTCGCGGCCTCGTCGAACAGGGCGAGGATGCACTCCTCCTTGTTGGCGAAGTGCTCGTAGAACGTCGCCTTCGACATCCCTGCCTCGCGCGAGATCGCCTCGGCGCTGGCCTCCGCGTAGCCGAGGCGTGCAAACACCGCCGCGGCGGCCTCGAACAGGCGGCGGCGCTGCACCGTCAGGCGCACTTCCAGCGGCGGCGCGTGGCGCCCGCGAGGGACGGCGTGCGGGTCGGACTCGTGGGCCATCACCGACGAAGACTAAGTACGCTGGCGGCGTGCCTGCGTCACGCACCCTCGCGCTGCTGCTGGCTGCAGCCGGCCTCGCGACGGGGTGCGGCTCGGCCAGCTCCAATTCCGCCTCGGACTTCACCGGCATCAAGAAGGACGTTGCCAAGACCGTCGACGACTTCGAGTCGGCCGCGCGCAGCTCCGACGAGGGCAAGATCTGCCGCGATCTCCTCGCCGGCTCGCTGATCGAGACGCTGCGCTCCGGCGGCAAGACATGCAACTCCGCGGTGTCCGATGCGCTCGACGACGCCGACACCTTCAAGATGACCGTGAAGTCCGTGACCGTGTCCGGGAACACCGCAACCGCGGTCGTCGACTCCAAGGAGAAGACCGCCAACGACACGTTCCAGCTCGCCAATGTCGGCGGGCGCTGGAAGATCTCCTCGTTCGGCGGCTAGCTCAGCTGGTCGGGTTCCCGGCGGAGCGTGGCGCGCAGCGCGGGTCGCCCGTCTTGGCGCTCGCGCTGGTTGCCGTCATTGAGGGAGAGGGTGAGCCGCCGCGCCCGCATGTATGACAAAACAGGCGCTATGCGCCACTTTCGTCATACACGTGCGTCTAGCCGACAGCCCCCGCCAACGCCCGAGCCGAGCGCCGCGCGCAACTCCAGGGACATTCCCCGGGGTTGCGCTAACCCAGGCTGCGCCCGTAGTGGCGCTCGTAGTACGCGCGGTAGTCGCCTGAGCGGATCGGCTCCCACCACCAGGCGTTGTCGCGATACCACTCGACGGTCCGTGCGATGCCGTCGGAGAAACGGACGTCGGCCTCCCAGCCGAGCGCGCGGACCTTGTCGGAGGCCAGCGAGTAGCGGCGGTCGTGCCCGGGGCGGTCGGTGACGTACTCGATGAGCGACTCGTCGGCGCCCGTGAGCGCGAGGATCTGCTTGACGACCTCGATGTTCGGACGACTCGTCGGGACCGCCGACGTTGTAGGCCTCGCCGGGCACGCCGCGCTCGAGCACGGTCGCGATGCCGCGCGCGAAGTCGTCGACGTAGATCCAGTTGCGAACGTTCATGCCGTCGCCGTAGACCGGCAGCGGATCGCCGTGCAGCGCGTTGAGGATCATGAGCGGGATCAGCTTCTCCGGGTACTGGCGCGGCCCGTAGTTGTTGGAGCCGCGGCAGATGCAGGCCTCCAGGCCGTAGGTGTGCACGTAGCCCGCGACGAGCAGGTCGGCGCCGGCCTTCGTCGCGCTGTAGGGCGACGAAGGCGCCAGCGGCGAGGACTCCGTGAACGAGCCCTCCTCGATCGAGCCGTAGACCTCGTCGGTCGAGACCTGGACGTAGCGAAGCCGGCGCTCACGCACCGCCTCCAACAGCACGTAGGTGCCCTGCGCATGCGTGCGCACGAACGCATCCGGCTCGGCGATCGAGCGGTCGACATGTGTCTCGGCGGCGAAGTTCACCACCGCCTCGCAGCCGTCGCATGGCGCGCGCGACGGCGTCGGGGTCCTCGATCGCGCCATGCGACGAATTCGATCTCCAGGTCCTGGAGGTTCTCGCGGCGTCCCGCGTAGGTCAGCTTGTCCAGCGACGACGATCTCGTCGCCGGCACGCAAGCCGGACACGCACGAAGGCGGAGCCGATGAACCCGGCGCCGCCGCAGACCAGCAGCTTCATCGCGGGGTGACCTCCTTGAGCGCCGCCAGGTGGGCGCGGACGCCCTCCTGCCAGGGCGGCAGCGTGATCGGGTGCTCGCGCTCGGAGCCGAGCACGCTGTAGGCGGGGCGCGGCGCCGGCCGGGCGAATCGCTCGGCCGTTGTCGGCAGCACGCGGCACGCGATGCCCGCCGCGTCGTAGGCCTCGAGGGTCAGCTCGTACCACGAGCACGACCCGGCGCCCGCGCCGTGGAAGATCCCGGTGTCCGCGCGCTCGGCCATGTCGACGAGCGCCGGCGCGAGATGCCCGGCGAAGGTCGGCGAGCCCACCTGGTCGGTCACGACCGACACCTCGTCGTGATCCCCGGCGAGCCGCAGCATCGTCGAGACGAAGTTCGGGCCGTGCGGTCCGAAGAGCCACGCCGTGCGGACGATCGCGTGATCGTCGAGCGCCGCGGCGACCTGCTCCTCGCCGTGCAGCTTCGTGCGCCCGTAGGCGCCGAGCGGGGCGACCGCGTCGGACTCGAGCCAGGGCTCTCGCTTCGAGCCGTCGAAGACGTAGTCGGTCGACACGTGCACGAGCCGCGCGCCACAGGCCGCGCACGCGCGCGCGACATTGCCGGCCGCGTCGGCGTTGACGCGCTCGCGCGGTCGGCTCGTCCTCCTCTGCGCCGTCGACGTTCGTGTATGCGGCGCAGTTGACGACCGCGCGCGGGTCCAGCCGGCGGATCGCTTCGAGCGCCGCGCCCTCGTCGGTGAGGTCGCACTCCGGGAGGTCCCACGCGGCGACCTCGTGGCCCAGCCGCTCGGCGGCGGCCACGACCTCGTGACCCAGCATTCCGGCGGCGCCGGTGACGAGCAGCCTCACGGGATCGCGATCTCGCAGTTGTCGCCGACCATGAAGCGGAACGCCCTGCGGCTGGCCGACGTCGCCGCGACACCTTCACGTTGCGCCCGAGCAGCGAGGACTCGAGTCGCCCGTTCAGCTCGTGCACCGTCGCATTGGCCAGCAGGATCGAGTGCTCGATCTCCGCGCGGTCGACGTGGCAGCCCTCACCGACGGCCGTGTAGGGCCCGATGTAGCAGTCGACCAGGTGCGCGCCCGCCCCGATCACGGCCGGCCCGCGCACCGTCGCGCGCTCGAGCCGCGCGCCCGCCTCGACGATGACGCGGCCCTCGACCTGCGAGTCGATCAGCTCGCCGTCGATGCGCCGCTCGATCGTGTCGAGGATCAGGCGGTTGGCCTCGAGCATGTCCTCGAGCCGGCCGGTGTCCTTCCACCAGCCCTGCACGATGTGCGGCTCGACGCGCTTGCCGGTGTCGACGAGGTGCTGGATCGCGTCGGTGATCTCCAGCTCGCCGCGCGGGCTGGGCTCGATCGCGCGGGCGGCGTCGTGGATCACCGGCGCGAAGAGGTAGACGCCGACGAGCGCGAGGTTCGTCTTCGGCTCCGGCGGCTTCTCGGCGAGCGCGACCACACGGTCGCCGTCCAGCTCGGCGACGCCGTAGTGCTCGGGGTCGGGCACCGGCGTCAGCAGGATCAGCGCGTCGGGAGCGTTGGCCTCGAACGCCCGGACGAGGTCCTCGATGCCGCCCTGCAGCAGGTTGTCGCCGAGGTACATGACGAACGGGTCGCTGCCGAGGAACGGCTCGGCCGTCAGCACCGCATGGGCGAGGCCCGCGGGCTCGTCCTGGACGATGTAGGTGATCCGCACGCCGAACTGCGAGCCGTCGCCGGCCGCCGCGCGGATCTCGTCGCCGGTCTCGGGCGCGATGATGATCCCGACCTCCTCGATGCCGGCGTCGGCCATCGCCTCGATGCCGTAGAAGAGCACCGGGCGGTTGGCGACCGGGACGAGCTGCTTGGCGCTGCGTGTGGGTGATCGGGCGCAGGCGCGTGCCTTTGCCGCCGCTGAGGATCAGTCCCTTAATGCGGTCGCGCTCCCCGAGCTTGCGGTGGTCCCACGTCGCGCGGCGGCGCTCGATGAACTCCAGCGCGACGCGCTTGGCGGCCTGCGCGCTCGAACGCCGCGCGCATCTCGGGCGACGGCTCGCGCTCGCCGCCGTAGCGGCCGGCGAGCTCCATGCCGACGCCGGCGACCGTCTCGAGGTCGCGGTGGATCGCCGCCTCGCACTCGAACATCACGCCGCGCAGCTCGTGGTAGACGTCCCGCCCGGCCTCGATCTGCAGCGTGCAGCGCAGGTCGCGCTCGAGGTTGCGCACCTTCTGCGACTTCGCGTACGTCCACGACCACAGCGTTCCCTGGCGGACGACGTACCAGAGCGGCATCAGGTGCGGCCAGCCGCGCGGGCCGAACGACGCGCACGTCACGACGCGCTCGCCGTCGAGGAAAGCCGGGCACCTCGTCGTCGGACATCGTGATCTGGTCGCGGCGGCTCACGGGCCGGAGCGTAGTGATCAGTGCGCTGCCTTGGCCTCGCTGCGCAGGCGCTGCACGGCTTCGAGGACCGCCTCGCGCGCGTCCTCGGGCTCGAGCACGGCGGCGTCGCCGGCCTCCTTGAGCACCTCGCGCACGAGGAAGTCCGCGCCGGCGAACGGCAGCTCGACGATCGACCGAGCCGTCCGCGAGCTCCTGCGCGACGGTGCGCTCCTCGCGCGCCCAGCGGGCGCGCTCGGGCGAGATCCACACGCGCGCGATGCGCGACGCCGCGACCTCGCCGGTGCGCGGCCAGCCCTCGACGTCGGCGGCTGGGTTGACCTCGGGGCGCGGCTCGTAGCTGCTCGTCGAGGATCTCGGCCGCGCGGATGCGGTCGAGGCGGAAGTGGCGGACGTCCTCCTTGGCCGGGTCGTAGGAGGCGACGTACCAGCCCTCGCGGCCGTTGATCAGCGCGTACGGCTCGACGGTGCGCTCGGTGTACTCGTCCTCGTTGGGCTTGTAGTAGTCGAGCGCGCAGCAGCCGCTGGCGCGGTGATCGCCTGCGAGACGACGCGCGGCGATCTCGCGAGTCGTCGCCGCCGGCGCGCGCGACCTGCAGGCCCTGCTCCATCGGGTCCTCGCCCAGCGCGGCGACGATCTTCTCGCGCGCCGAGCGTCAGCGAGCCCGCCGGGCAGGTGGTCGCCGATCAGGTCGATCGCGGCGACGAGCGCCTTCGCCTCGACCGGCAGCAGGCGCGCCGGCCGCGCGAAGTTGTCGGAGTAGGGCTCCGGGTCGACCTCGATCTCGCCGGTCCTCGTGCGACCTCGGCGTAGAGGACGTAGGAGCCGCCGCCGAAGTTGACGACGTTCAGCACGTTGACGTCCTCGCGCAGCTCCTGGCTCGGAGATCTGCAGGCGCTCGCAGCACGCTCGGCGGCCGCGAGCGCGCCGGCCGGCGCGGCCCGCCTCGATCAGGATCGACGCGAGCGTGACGAGCCGGGCGAAGCGCTCCGGGCGGATCGCGGTCTCGCGCCGCGGCCGATGCCGTTCGGCTCGGCCTCGACGGCCGTCTCGGCGCCGGCTCGCGCGGCGCGACGGCGCGGCCAGCTCGCAGCGGCTCGGCGTGCAGCGCTCGAGCCGCGCGGCGCGCTCGTCGAGCTCGTCGGCGAGCTCGGCGGCCCCAGGACCGCGCGTGCTCGCCGAGGCGCAGCACCCAGGCGACGAGCTGCCGAGCGACGGCGTACTCGGTGCGAAGACGATCCTCGCTGCCGTCCTCGCGCGCGCGATCTCGCCGTAGCGGCCGAAGTGGCGCTCGATCTGCCAGGCGATCCGCTCGGACGATGCGGATCTCGGCCGTGCCCTGCGGGTCGCCGAACTGCCAGTCGGCGCGCGTTGGCGTACGGGCGCGGGTCGAAGTCCGTCGGGGCGCGGAAGTCGTGCTCGGCCTTCGTCGCGTAGGCGACCTTGCCGCGGATGCGGCAGAGCCGGAAGACGCGAAGCGCGCCGCGCTCGTGCGCGTGGCCGAGGAGGTAGAACTGGCCGCCCTGGAAGAGCAGGTGGTACGGGTCGACCTTGCGCGCGCCGGACCTCGTCGCGCTCCATCGTGTAGTAGTCGAACATGATCGTCTTGTTGCGGAAGATCGCCGTCTCGATCTTCGCCAGGCGCTGCGACAGGTCGTGGCCGCCGGCCGAGGCGGTGATGCCCAGCGCGACCGAGCGCTGCTCGGGCGCGCTGCAGCGGGGTGGGGCGGCCCCAGGTGATCTGCTGCAGCGCGAGCCGCAGCGGCTCGGCGTAGGCGAACTCGCCGTCGAGCAGCGTCAGCGCGGTCTGCAGGCGCGGCGAGCTCGGCGTCGGTGAACGCGATCGCCGGCAGGTGGAAGTTCTCCGGGCGCAGCGAGTAGTTCTCCTGCTCGGCGACGCCGTCGACCGGCTTGTCGACCGTCAGCTGGATGCCGAGCGACTCGAGCTCGGAGCGGTCGGCGTAGAAGCGCCGCGCGAAGGCGTCCTCGTTCATCGCCGCAGTAGCCCTCGACGTCGCGGCGGATCTCCAGTGCGGTGACCGGGCGGCGCTCCGCCATCAGGTACGAGATGAGCGACAGCTGGCGGATGAGCTTCTCGGTGTCCTTGGCCATCGCGCCTCACGATAGACACCGGGCGCGGGCGCCGCCGGGGAGCCCGATTCTCCGCCGCTCTTTGCGCAGAAAGGCTCGCCCTGAACATTCGGCCAGCCCGCGCCGACGCACCGGAGGGATGACCGGGCTCGCGTCCGATCACTTTGACGGTAGCGTTCACGTCGCGATGACCAAGCTTGTGATCATCGACGACCACGAGGCCCTGCGGGAGGGGCTTGCCGCATTGCTGGGGCACGGGGGAATGGAAGTCGTCGGCGCTGCCGGCAACGTCGCCGCCGGAGTGGATCTCGTCGAACACACCCATCCCGACGTTGCGATCGTCGACATCCGGCTGCCCGACGGCAGCGGGATCGACCTGACCCGCGAGCTGCTCGCTCGGCGCCCGGACCTCGGGGTGATCCTCTACACCGGCGACTCCGACGCCGAACTGCTCTACGACGGCCTGGACTCAGGCGCCCGCGGCTACGCGCTCAAGGCCGGCTCGATGGACGAGCTGCTCGCGGCGATCGAGCGGGTCAAGGAGGGCGGCTCGTACGTCGACCCGCGCCTGGACCGCATCCTGTTGTCCCCGCGGGCGACGGCGCACGTGCCCCAGCTCTCGCCGCGCGAGCGCGAGATCATGCACCTCATGGCCGAGGGCCGGACGGCCGAGGCGATCGCCGACGAGATCAGCGTGAGCGTCGAGACCGTTCGCACCCACGTGCGCAACGTGATCCGCAAGCTCCAGGCGCGCAACCGCGTGCACGCGATCGCCATCGCACTCGAGCGCGGTGAGATCGCGCTGGACCATTCGGCCAACGACTGACATGAGCAACGGCGACGACGAGCGCCTGGTCACGCTCGTTCACGACCTGCGCACCCCGCTGACGATCGTGCAGGGGTTCGCCGACCTCCTCGCCCGCCGCGGCGCGGGGCTCACCGACGAGCAGCGCGACGAGTACGTCACGCGGATCGCCGCCGCGGCCGGTGAGATGAAGGCGATCCTCGACGACGAGCGGACGCGGCGGCTGAGCAGCGCGTCGTAGGGCCCGGCGGGCTCGGATTCATCCGCCGGGTTCGTACATCCAGCGCGTCCAATCGTCCAGGATGGCAGCGGCCACCGCGACGCTCCTGAGCGCAGGCGCGGCGGCGTCGTCGATTTCGACGACGTAGCCGACCCCGAGCGAGTCCCGCAGGAGCGGAGCGGAGACGCCGATCCGACGCCCCGCCGGATCCGCCACGACGGTGCGGAACGCGCGGGCCACCAGTCGGCGTTCCTGCACACTCCCGATCACGGCGTCACCCGCGACGATGGCCCGCTGCACGCGAAAGCGCAGGCGCGCTTGCTCGATCGTGGCGACCGCTGTGTCGTCAGGCGCAAGGATCGAGTGAGGCAATCCGGACGATCGCGTGGCGACGAGAATCCCGAGCACGACGCGACCATCGGGATCGGACACCTCGTAGCGGCAAAGGCAGGCCTCTGAATCCGGAACCCGCTTCGCCGAGCCGATCAACCGCAAGTCGGAATCAAGCGCGTCGTAGTCGCCGTGGTGATCGCCGCACCAGACCACCACGGGCTCGGTCATAAGCGTCCCTCCACCGCCAGCTCGTGGCTGAACACGGCGACGCACGACGCGAAGAGTTCGCTCGCGGCGCCGCGCATCGAACCGGGCGCGGAATCCCGGGCACCCCCAGATTCTCTACGAGCCGGAACGGACGGGCAAACGCAAACGCACGCGGGAGCCGGTCGCTACGCCGCTTCCGCGCGGGACTCGACCGGATCGGCGCCGAAGAACGCGCTGGCGCCGAGGGCGCGGTCGAAGCCCGACCACGAGGCCCCGGCGGGCAGCTCCTTCTCCAGGCGGTCGAAGGACCCGAGGCGGCCACCGAGGTTGTCCAGGAAGTGCACGAGCGTCGCCTCGCGTGTCGCGGGCACGACCGGCGAGCCGTGCTCGAGCGTGCCGTGGTGGCTGAGGATGATGTGCAGCAGCGCCTCGGCGAGCCGGGGCGGGAAGCCGTCGATCTCCTCGATCTCGCGCCGGATCCGGTAGTAGCCGAGCGGGATCTCGCCCTGCAGACGCCCGGCGTCGGTCATGTCGATCGCCGCGGGATCGGTCGTGTAGGCCTCGAGCTTGCCGATGTCGTGCAGCAGTGCGCCCGTGACCGCGACGTCGCGATCGATTCCCGGGAACGTGGCGCTGATCGCGCTGACGCCCTGCGCGACCGACAGGCAGTGCTCGAGCAGCCCGTGCTGGTAGGCCTGGTGGTAGTGCTTGGCGGCCGGCGCGCAGCGGTACAGCTCCCACGTCGGCGTGCCCTCGCCGAGCACATGCTCCAGCAGCGTGCGCAGGTGCGGCTCCTGGATCGTGGCGACGAGCTCGCGCAGGTCGGCCTCCATCTGCGCGGCCGCGCGCGGCGGGCCGTCCAGCAGGTCGGCGAGCGAGAACATGCCCGCCTCGGGCTCGCGCAGGCCCAGGAGATCGATCTGCGGGCCGTAGCGCGGATGGACGCGATAGCGGCCGCGCACGTGGATCGGCGCGCCGGCGGGGCAGAGCACGCGCATGCGCTCGACGTCGTCCCAGACCATCGCGACGACGGAGCCCGTGCGGTCGGCCAGCGTCAGGCGCAGGAACTCGCCGCCGTCGCGCTTGGCGCGCGCCTCGGCGGCGCGGACCAGGAGCACCTGGTCGACCTCGAACCCGTCCTGGAAGTCACGCACCAACACGTTCGGAAACGTTGCAAGCGACGCGGACGACATTCGGGGCGGAACCATGTCCGAGGAGTCGCGTGCGCAAATATGAAGCTGACATGGCACGAACCGCGTTGATCACGGGAGCGACCGGCGGCCTCGGCGGCGCCGTCGTCGAGCGCTTCGCCGCCGGCGGCTGGAGCGTCCTTGGCGTCGACAAGCGCTCGGCAGAAGACCGCGAGAACGTCCGCTTCGTCGAGGCGGACCTCTTCGACGCCGAGCAGGTCGAGCACGCCGTCGCCCAGGCGGGGACCGATCTCCACGCCGTCGTCAACCTGGTCGGCGGCTTCGCCCAGGGCGGCCGCGTGCACGAGACGCCGATCGAGGAGTTCGAGCGCCAGTTCACGCTGAACCTGCGGCCCACCTACCTCGTTACGGCAGCGGCGATCCCGCGCATGCAGACCGGCACCGTCGTCTGCGTGGGCACGCGCGCGGCGTTGCGTCCGTTCCCGACCGCCGCCGGGTACATCGCGTCCAAGGCCGCGCTGCTGGCGTTGGTCCGCGCCCTGGACACCGAGTACCGCGACGACGGCATTCGCGTCAACGCCGTGCTGCCATCCGTGATCGACACGCCCGCAAACCGCGCCTCGATGCCCGACGCCGACCACGCGTCGTGGGTCGCCCCCGCGCAGATCGCGGACGTCATCCACTTCCTCAGCAGTGACGCCAGCGCGCCGATCAGCGGCGCCGAGATCCCCGTGTACGGCCGTGCCTGAGAAGCACCCGAACCGCTGGTGGACGCTCGCAGCCGTCTGCGTCGCGACGTTCATGCTGCTGCTCGACATCACGGTGGTGAACGTCGCGCTGCCGGACATCGCCAAGGACCTGAAGACGAGCTTCAGCGAGCTGCAGTGGGTCGTGGACGCCTATGCGCTCGGACTGGCGAGCTTCCTGCTCACGACGGGCACGCTCGCGGACCGCTTCGGCCATCGCCGCGTGTTCGTCTACGGGCTCGTCGGATTCACGCTTGCATCGATCCTCTGCGGTGTCGCGACCGGGCCGACGTCCCTGATCCTCGCGCGCGGCCTGCAGGGGATCGGCGGCGCGGCGATGTTCGCGACGTCGCTGTCACTGATCGCGCAGGCCTTCAGCGGCCCGGACCGGGGCACCGCGTTCGGCATCTGGGGCGCGACGATCGGGGCCGCGGTCGCGATCGGGCCGCTCGTCGGCGGCGTGCTCACCGAGCAGATCAGCTGGGAGGCGATCTTCTTCGTCAACGTGCCGATCGGGATCGGCGGTGTCGCGGTCGCGCTGATGAAGGTCGACGAGTTCCGGATGCCGTCGGCCCAGCGCGTCGACCTGGCCGGGCTCGTGACGTTCAGCGGCGGGCTGTTCCTGCTGATCTTCGCGCTCGTGCGCGGCAACGCCGAGGGCTGGGGCAGCGCGCTGATCGTCGGCTTCCTCGCCGGCGCGGTCGTGCTGCTCGCGAGCTTCGTGGCCGTCGAGCTGCGCGCACGCGACCAGGCGATGTTCGACCTCAGCCTGTTCCGCAAGCCGGCGTTCGGCGGCGCCTCTATCGCGGCCTTCGGGCTGAGCGCGTCGATGTTCGCGATGTTCCTCTACATCACGCTCTACATCCAGAACACGCTCGGGTTCACGCCGCAGCAGACGGGCCTGCGGTTCCTGCCGCTGACGGTCGTGAGCTTCTTCGTCGCACCGGCCGCGGGCCGCGTCAGCCGCACGGTGCCGGTGCGCTTCCTGTTCGGCATCGGCATGACGCTCGTGGCGTTCGGGCTGTTCCTGATGAGCGGGATCGACGCCGACTCGGAGTGGACCGCGCTGCTGCCAGGCTTCGTGCTCGCGGGCGCGGGCATCGGGATGGTGAACCCCAGCCTCGCCCAGGCCGCCGTGGGGGTCGTGCCGCCGCAGCGCTCGGGGATGGCGAGCGGCATCAACTCGACCTTCCGCCAGGTGGGCATCGCGACCGGGATCGCGGGCCTGGGGGCGGTCTTCCAGGGGCTGCTCACCAACAAGATCCCGGGGGTCCCGGGCGAGGTCCTGGCGACCGGCAACCCCAACCTGGCGCAGGGGGTTCCCCGGCACACGTACCTGGTGGCGTACAGCGACGCGCTGTCGACGCTGTTCGTGATCGCAGCGGTCATCGCGCTCGTGGCCGCCGTGCTGTCGCTGGCGCTCACGCGCCAGAGCGACTTCATCGTCCACGGAGCACCGGAGGCCGCACCCGCCGGATGAGGCAGCCGCTGGTCGAGCACCGCCTCGAGCTCGCGGGGTTCGACACGCGGGCGCTCGAGCTCGAAGGCGACGGTCCGCCGCTGGTGCTGCTGCACGGGTTCGCCGACAGCGCGGATACGTGGCGGCTGGTGCTCGACCGGCTGGCGCGCGAAGGGCGCCGCGCGATCGCGCTCGACCTGCCGGGGTTCGCGACGGCGACGCGACTGGAGCCCGGGCCGGTGTTGCCCCAGCTCGACGCGTTCGCGACGGCCGCCGTTCGGCACGCTGCACAGGAGGCGGGGGAGCCCGCCGTGGTCGCCGGCAACTCGCTGGGCGGGTGCATGGCGCTGCGCGCCGTGCAGGACCCCGAGCTGCCGCTGCGCGGCGCGCTGCCGGTGGCGCCCGCGGGGTTCGACCATCCGGTCTGGTTTCGCATCATCGAGTCGTTCCCGCTCGTGCGGGCGATGCTGGCCGCGCCGCTGCCCGAGCCCGTCGTCCAGCTCGCGGTCGGTGAGGCCTACCGGCAGCTCGCGTTCGCGCGCCCGCGCGAGGCGCCCGCGGCCGTGGTCAGCTCGTTCGCCTGCCACCATCGCCGGCGCGCCGACGCCACGCGCTTCCTCGAGGTCGGGCGCCGGCTGCTGCCCGAGCTGCACGGCTGCTTCGAGCTCGACCGCATCGAGGCGCCGGTGCTGCTGGTGTGGGGCGATCGCGACCGGATGGTCACCCACCGCGGCTCGCGCCATCTGGTCGAGGCGCTGGGCGACCGCGCGGACTTCGCCTACGAGCTGTTCGAGGGATGCGGCCACTGCCCGCAAGTGGAGATGCCCGAGCGTCTGGCTGCCACCATGGTGGCGTTCGCATGCAGCTGATCCCGACTCCCGACTCCGTCTCGCTGGCGGCGGCCAACGTGTTCGACATGGTCTTCCGCGGCGGCGTGGCCGACCTGCGCCGCACGCCGGCGCAGATCATCGACGAGGCGCCCAAGCGCACCGTCTACCGCTACCTGCCGCCCGACGACGACCTGCCCCACCGCGCGCTGCCGCTGCTGCTGGTGCCGCCGCTCGCCGCGCCGTCGGCGTGCTTCGACCTGCGCCGCGGCTGTTCGCTGGCCGAGCACATGCTGCAGGCGGGCCACCGGACCTACCTCGCTCGAGTACGGGCACATCGCGTTCTCCGACCGCGACCTTGGGCTCGAGCACTGGGTCGACGACATCCTCCCCAACGCGATCCGGCGGGTCAGCGAGGACAACGGCGGCTCGCGCGTGCAGGTGCTCGGCTGGTGCCTGGGCGGGATCATGTCGCTGCTCGCGCTCGCCGCCGACGAGACCCTGCCGGTCGAGTCGATCGCGATGGTGGCGAGCCCGTTCGACTTCACCCATGTGCGCGTCATGGCGCCGATCCGCGGGGTCGCGAACGTCACCAACGGCATGCTCGGCACGGCGCTGTACCGGCTGCTCGGCGGCGCGCCCGCTCCGCTGGTGCGCCGCGGGTTCCAGCTGAGCTCGATCGACAAGTACCTGACGAAGCCGCTGGCCGTGCTGTCGCACCTCGACGACCGCGACTTCCTGGCGCAGATCGAGGCGGTCGACGACTTCATCGCGAACATGCACGCCTATCCGGGGCGGACGATGGGCCAGCTCTACCACCAGTTCTTCCGCGTCAACGACCTCGCCGACGGCCGGCTCGACCTCGGCGACCACCAGATCGACCTCGCGAACGTGCGCGTGCCGGTGCTGAGCGTCGCCGGCTCGACCGACACGCTCGCGCCCAAGGACGCGGTGCATCACGTCGCCGGACCTGCTGCCCAACGCGCCCGAGGTCGAGCTCGACACCTGCCCGGGCGGCCACCTCGGCGTCCTCACCGGGCGCTCGGCGCTGCGCACCACCTGGCGCCTGGTCGACGAGTTCTTCGCCGCGCGCGCCGCTGGCGGGCGAGCGGCGGCTTCGCGTGGTGGCCTAGTTGCACCGTTTCGAAGAGCGCTCGCTACCCTCGACGCATGCGCCTGGCCTGCGTCGCGATCCTCTGCGCCCTCGCTTCGGTGGTGCCTGCCGCCGCACAGGACCCGCAGCCGCAGCCCCAGCCCGCGCCTGAGCCGACGATCGCCCAGGGCGTCAAGGCCGGCGGCGTGGACCTCAGCGGTCTCACGCAGGAGCAGGCGGAGACGCTGCTGACCTCGAGCCTGCAGGAACCGCTCGCCCAGGACTTCGTCCTCGGCGCGGCCGGCATCCCGTTCACGCTGACGATGCAGGCGGCCAAGCTGAAGTTCGACGCGCACGCGACCGCCAAGCACGCGCTGGCCGCGATGCCGCCGCCGCCTCCGGCCGGCGGCGGCGCCTCGGCCGGCGTCGACGTGCCGCTGGTGCTGAGCCATTCGCACCTGGCCGTGAGGGCGTTCGTGGCCGACGCCGCACGGCGCGCCTACCACGCGCCGCGGAACGCGACGCTGCGGATCACGGTGCGCCGCATGATCGTCAGTCACTCGCGCGAGGGCCTGCGCCTGGCGAGCAAGCGGGTCGCCAAGCAGATCGACAAGGCGCTCGACAGCGGGCCGAACGAACGGCGGCTGCACACGCGCCTGGTGAAGGTCAGGGCACCGCGTGACCTACAAGGTGCTGCAGCGCCACAACCCGCGGATCATCACGATCGATCGCAACGGCTTCACGCTTCGGCTCTTCCGCAACCTGCGCCCCTGGAAGCGCTACGGGATCGCGGTCGGCATGGCCGGGCTCGACACGCCGGCCGGGACCTACCACATCCAGGACAAGCAGGTGAACCCTGCCTGGCACGTTCCCAACAGCGCATGGGCTGGGTCGCTCGCCGGCTCGGTCATCCCCGGCGGCGCGCCGAACAACCCGCTGAAGGCGCGCTGGCTCGGCGTCGCCAACGGCGTCGGGATCCACGGCACCGCGGAGGACTGGTCGATCGGGACACGCGCGTCCCACGGCTGCATCCGCATGCATGTGTCCGACGTGATCGACCTGTACCCGCGCGTGCCGGTCGGCACGACGGTGCTGATCAAGTAGGCGCAGGCGAGCGCGTGCCGATCGCGGCCCGGGCGGCTGCGATCGCCCGCTTCGGCGAGAGCGTGCCGAACTCGCGCGCGATGATCGTCAGCGCGATCACCAGGCCGGACAGCATCAGGACCGCGCCCACGCCGAAGGTGAACGTCGTGATCGCGGCGATGTCGACCGCCTGGTGCGTGACCTCGACGAAGCCGTAGGAGAGCATCGCCAGCCGCAGGCCGGTCGACGCGGGCGCCAGCGGGATGATGCGCCCGCCGCCCTGCGCGGCCATGACGAGCACGACCGTCGAGAGCGTGACCGGCAGGTGGAACGCGCCCATGAACGCGGCGAGCGAGCCGAGCCGGATGAGGCGCGCCGCGGCCTGCCAGGAGACCACGCCGGTGAAGTACAGCTTCGGCGACCCGAGGATCGCGAGGCCCTGCTTGACGCGCGCGACGGTGACGCGCCCGCGCTTGCGCGCCCAGCGCCACAGCGCGTAGAGCGCGGCGAGCCCGCCGACCGTCGCCGCGGTGGAGATGACCGGGTGCTCGACGAACAGCGAGACGTCGTAGGCCGGAACCTCGCCGACGGCGTTGGGCACGGGCAGGAACCCGCGCGCGAGCGCCCAGGCCACGAGCGCGATGCCAAAGGCGGTCTCGAACAGGGTCTCGGGGACGAACGTCGCGGCCAGCGTGGACCAGCGCGAGCCGGGGATGTGGCGGTGGACGATCGCGAGCTTGACGATGTCGCCGCCGCGCGCCGGGATCACGGCGTTGAGCCCCGACCCGGCGAGGTACGCCCTGACGACGTCGCGGCGCTTCAGCTCCTGCGCGTCGGGATAGGCCGCGCGCAGGATCGTGTGCCAGCCGAGCGTCCGCACGCACTGGCTGAAGACGTACAGCACCGCGCCGAGGAAGAGCAGCGGGACGCTGACGCTCGCGGCGTTGTCCACCAGCAGGCCGATGGCGTGGCCAGCGGTGCGTAGGACGTTGTGGAGCCTCTCGAGCATGGGGGTTCACCTGCCTCATCGGCAGGAACGCACCATCGCCTCAATCGACTCGCTGGAGGCGGGGATTGGGCCGGTGCTCGCGCCCAACCTTGGCACACGGCCGCCCGTCGACCATCACGACGTCGGCGGTGAAGTCGTTGGAGCCGCGCACGAGCGAGGAGCCGACCCCGTAGGCGTCGACCGGCACGCCCTCGGCTTCGAACTGCGCGATCTTCTCGACCGTGAAACCGCCGGACGCGACGACCCGGACGCGCTCATGGCCGGCGTCGTCGAGGGCTCTGCGAACGAGGCGCACGAGCTCGGGGTTCACCCCCGGCAGCCCGCCCGCCGGATCGAACGCCCGGTCGACCAGCGACTCCGACGTGTCGAGCCGGACGCCCCACAGGTCGCCCTGCAGCGCGTCGGCCACCTCGATCGCCGTCCGCGTGGAGTCGTTCTCGAAGTCCACGAGCACGGTCACGTTCATCGAGTCCGCGTAGCGGCCGGCGAACGCCCGCGCCGCCGCGACGGTGTCGCCGTGGTAGGCGGCGATCAGCGCGTGCGGGACCGTCCCGACGCCACGGCCGCCCCACCACGAGGCGTTGGCGTCCGTCGACACGCCGATCGCGCCGGCCTCGTGCGCGGCCCAACCGTCGCCGGTCTGCACGAGCCAGTGGTCGTGGCGCGCGGGCATGAAGAGGATGTCCTTGCCGTGCGCGGCCTCGACGACGGCGCGCACGTTGCGCATCACCAGCGTCCGCCGCGCGAGCGCGCCGAGGTAGACGGTCTCGAGGTGGGCGAACAGCGCGTAGTCGCCCTCGATCGTCAAGACCGTCTCCCGCGGCGCGATCGGGTCGGCCTCGTGCAGGGCGTTGACATCGAGCTGGTCCCAGCCGGGGTGCCACTGCCCGTCGGGTAGCTGCCCGCGCAGCGGCGCAGGATCGCGATCGCCTCGTCGATGCCGCCCAGCAGCGACTCGCGCTTCTGGAAGACCTGCATGAGCACGCGCGGCCGGTGGTTCTCGGCCTCCAGCAGCTCCTTGGTGAAGTTGAAGTACGCGTCCGAGTAGTAACCCTCGCGGATGCGAACCTCGGGAAGGCGGAAGATCGCGGGATCGAGCCTGTTTCGGGCCATGGTCGAGGGGTACGCGGAGGATATGCAGGCAAATGAGGTGACCACCGAGCGGCTGCGTCGTCTCGCCGAGGCGCGGCCGGGCGAGGGCGGCAAGATCCTCAGCGTCTACGTCGATCTCGATCCGAGCGAGTTCGCCACCGCACCCGCCCGGGCCACGGCGATCACCTCGGTGCTCGACGAGGCCGAGCGCGAGCTGCGCGACGCCGCCGACCTGGAGCGTGGCGCGCGCGCCGGGCTGCGATCCGGGCTCGAGCGCGTGCGAACGTTCCTGGAGCAGGAGTTCGACGCGTCCGGGGCGCACGGGCGTGGCGCTGTTCTGCGACTCGGGTGACGACCTGTTCGAAGCGCTGAAGCTCCCCGTCGGCGTGGGGCACAGGGCGGTCATCGACGACTCGCCGTTCGTGGAGCCGCTGGCGGCGCTGGACGCCGGCGCCCGGTTCCTCGTCGTCCTGTGCAACCGGCGGGTGGGCCGCCTGCTGCTCGGCTCGGCCGATGGGCTCCGCGAGGTCGGCGCGGGTCGAGTCCGACGTGCACGGCCAGCACCGCCAGGGCGGTCTGTCGCAGCCGCGTTTCGAGCGCTCGGTCGACAACGAGGCCCAGCAGCACATCCGCCGTGTCGGCCGGCTCGTGGGCCGCCGCTTCGGGCAGCGCGCGCTGGATGGCGTGCTGCTCGGCGCGCCCGAGGAGCTGCGTGGCCGCGTCGAAGCGTCGCTGCCGAATGCGCTGCGCGGGCGCGTTGCTGGGCATGTGGAGGTCGACGTCGACAGCGCCTCGCCCCACGAGGTGCTCGCGGCGGCGGGCGGCGTGATGCAGCGCATCCACCGTGAACGCGAGGACGATGCCCTCGACCGCCTACGCGAGGGACTGAGCGGCGGGCCGCGCCCGGCGGCGGCCAGGATCGCCGACGTGCTGGTCGCGCTGAACGAGCGCCGTGTCGAGACGCTGCTCATCGCCGCGGGCACGTCCGCGTCGGGGCGTGAGTGCCCGCGTTGCGGCTGGCTGGGCGTGGCCGGCGACATCTGCCCGGCCGACGGCGCAGCGACGATCGCTCGCGAGGACGTCATCGACCCCGCGGTCCAGCGCGCGCTGATGCAGTGCGCCGACGTCCGCGTCCTTCGCCGCCGTGAGCCCGACGGCGAGCCCGCGGTGGCCGGCCCGCTGGACCTGTACGGCGGGATCGGCGCCGTGCTGCGGTTCTGACTGACGGTGCTTTCGCTGAACCGCCCGCGCCCGTTGTGGCCGCGGGCCCCCAACGTCGTAATAGTTACGACGCTCGGGGCCCACGCGCGTACGAGGAGCGGTGGGTTGAACCAGATTCAATATGCTGCCGCGCGTGACGACGCGGGAGCAGCTGCTCGCGGTCGCCCGGCGGCTCTTCGGAGAGCGGGCGTTCGACGAGATCTCGATCGACGACATCGCCGCTGCGGCGGGCGTGTCGAACGGGCTGCTGTACCACTACTTCGAGGGCAAGCGCGGGCTGTACGTCGCGACGCTGCAGGCCGAGGCGGCGACGCTGCTCGCCGAGACCGAGCCGGATCCCGACGAGCTGGACTCGGGCCTGGATGCGTACCTCGACTACGTCGAGACGCACCGGCCGGGGTGGCTGGCGCTGATGCGCGGCGGCGTGGGGAGCGACGCCGAGGTCGTCGCAATCGTGGAGGGGACGCGCCAGGCGATCGTCGACCGGCTCGCCGCGACCGTCGGCCACGGGCCGCTGATGCGCGTGGCGATGCGCGGCTGGGTCGGGATGGTCGAGGCCGCCGCGACCGACTGGGTCGAACGCGGCGACGTCGATCGCGCGCAGCTGCGCGCCCTGCTGGCCGACGCGCTGCACCACGCGGTCGCGAGCGCCGGTGCGCGGGAGGGCGTCGCCGATGCCGCCTAGCGCCGCAACCGGGGTGCCGCTCGCACCGCTCACCACGCTGCGGCTCGGGGGGCCGGCGGCGAAGGTCGTCGAGGCGCACACCGACGCGGAGCTCGTCGACGCCGTGCGCGCGTGCGACGCGGCCGGCGAGCCGGTGCTCGTGCTCGCCGGCGGCTCGAACGTGGTGATCGCCGACGAGGGCTTCGCCGGGACGGTCGTGCGCGTGATGACCGCACGGCGTCGAGCGCGACGGGACGGCGCTGGACGTCGCGGCCGGCGAGCCGTGGGACGACGTGGTGGCCGCCGCGGTCGACGGTGGGCTGGCGGGCATCGAGTGCCTGTCCGGGATCCCCGGCTCGACCGGCGCGACGCCGATCCAGAACGTCGGCGCCTACGGTCAGGACGTCGCGCAGACCGTCACGAGCGTGCGCGTCTACGACCGCGAGCGCGACACGGTGGAGGACCTGCCGGCCGAGGCCCTGGGCTTCGGCTACCGCACGAGCGCGCTGCGCTACCAGGACCGCCGCGTCGTGCTGCGCGTCCGCTTCGAGCTGACCGCCTCGGACGTGTCGGGCGCCCTGCGCTACGCCGAGCTCGCGCGCGCCGTCGGCGCCGACCGCGCGCCGCTGCACGACGTGCGCGCCGCCGTCCTGGACGCTTCGCCGTGGCAAGGGCATGGTCATCGATCCCGAGGACCCGGACTCGGTGTCCGCGGGCTCGTTCTTCACCAACCCGATCCTCGACGGCGAGGCGTTCGAAGCGCTTGTCGGACGCGCGCGAGGCGGAGCCGCCACGGTTCCCCGAGCCCCACGGCCGCGTGAAGACCAGCGCCGCGTGGCTGATCGAGCGCGCCGGGTTCCACAAGGGCGACACGCGCGGCAACGTCGGCATCTCGACCAAGCACTCGCTGGCGCTGATCAACCGCGGCGGCGCGACGACCACGGAGCTCGTCGCGTTCGCGCGCGAGATCGCCGACGGCGTGCGCGAGCGCTTCGGCGTCGACCTCCATCCCGAGCCGATCTTCGTGGGGCACAGCTTTGACTGAGGTCCTCTACTACGCGGTGCCGTTCTTCATCCTCCTGCTGGTGGTGGAGGCGATCTCGTTCCGCCACATCGAGGACGACCACCTCGTCGGCTTCGAGCGCAACGACACGCGCACGTCGCTCACGATGGGGACGGGCAACGTGATCATCAACGTGGCCTGGAAGCTCGCGGTGCTGGCGATCTACGCCGGCCTCTACGAGCTCACGCCGCTGCGACTCGACCCGCACAACCCCCTGACGTGGGTCGCGCTGTTCTTCGCCGACGACCTGGCCTACTACTGGTTCCACCGGGTCTCGCACGAGAACCGCGTCTTCTGGGCCAGCCACGTGGTCCACCACTCCAGCCGGCACTACAACCTGTCGACCGCGCTGCGCCAGACCTGGGTGCCGATGACCTACCTGCCCTTCTGGCTGCCGCTGCTGCTCGTCGGCTTCCCGCCGTGGATGGTGCTGCTCGCGCAGTCCTGGAGCCTGATCTACCAGTTCGGCCTGCACACCGAGCGCATCGTCAAGCTGCCGCGTCCGCTGGAGGCGATGCTGAACACGCCCTCGCACCACCGTGTGCACCACGGCGCGAACGAGCAGTACCTGGATCGCAACTACGCCGGGATCCTGATCATCTGGGATCGGCTGTTCGGGACCTTCGAGCCCGAGGGCGAGCGCGTCCGCTACGGCCTGACGACGAACATCGACACGTTTCACCCTGTGCGGGTGGCCTTCCACGAGTACGTCGCCCTGTGGCGCGACGTCCGCCGGGCGCCGACGTGGCGCGAGCGCGCGGGACACGTGTGGCACGGGCCGGGCTGGGAGCCCGAGGAGGAGAGCGCGTGAGGGAGACGATCCGCCTGCACGGCCACGAGGTGTCCTTCCTGCGCGAAGGCGAGGGGCCGGTGATCCTGCTGATCCACGGCGTCACGTCGGGCTCGGCGACCTGGGAGCGGGCGATCAGCCTGCTCGCCCGCAACCACACCGTCATCGCCCCGGACCTCCTCGGCCACGGCGAGTCCGCCAAGCCTCGCGGCGACTACTCGCTCGGCGCGTTCGCGGCCGGCCTGCGCGACCTGCTCGCCGCGCTGGACATCGATCGCGCCACCGTCGTCGGGCACTCGCTGGGCGGCGGCGTTGCGATGCAGCTCGCCTACCAGTTCCCGGAGCGCATCGAACGCCTCGTGCTGGTCTCCAGCGGCGGCCTGGGCCGCGAGGTCAGCTTCATTCTGCGGGCGGCCTCGCTGCCGGGCTCCGAGCTCGTGATCCCGCTGATCACGGCGCGCTGGCTCGCGGCCGCGGGCGGGTTCGTGGGCGGGGTGCTGGATCGGCTGGGGCTCGAGCTCGGCGCTGACCTCGAGGGGATGTCGCGCGGCTACGCGTCGCTGACCGAGCCGCGAGCGCGGCGGGCGTTCGTGCACACCGTGCGCGCGGTCATCGACCCGTGGGGCCAGCGCGTCAGCGCGCGCGACAGGCTCTACCTCGCCGCCGGCATGCCCACGCTGATCGTCTGGGGCGCCCGCGATCGCATCATCCCGGTGCGTCACGGGGTGGCCGCGCACGAGGCGATGCCCGGCAGCCGGATCGAGATCCTCGAGCGCGGCGGGCACTTCCCGCACAACGACGACCCCGTGTGGTTCAGCAACGTGGTGACCGGGTTCATCGCCGACACCGAGCCGGCCGCGCACGACAGCGGCGCGCTGCGCCAGATGCTGCTCGAGGGCCCGGAGTGAGGCGCGCCCTGCTCGGGCTCGCCGCGCTGCTGGCGCTGGCGCCCGCCGCGTCCGCCGCGCCCGTCCTGCCGCTCGGCCACGACGGCCGCTGGATCACCGACGCGCAGGGCCGCGTCGTGAACCTGCACGGCATCAACATGGTCTACAAGCGCCCGCCGTACGCGCCCGACGCGGTCGGGTTCGGCGACGACGACGCGGCGTTCCTCGCCTCCGAGGGCTTCAACACCGTGCGCCTCGGGGTGATCTACAAGGCGGTCGAGCCCGAGCCGGGCGTCTACGACGACGCCTACCTGGACCGCATCCGCGCGACGGTCGACGCGCTCGGCGCGCCACGGCGATCGTCTCGCTGCTCGACTTCCACCAGGACCTCTACAACGAGCGCTTCCAGGGCGAGGGCTGGCCCGACTGGGCGGTGCATGGACGACGGCCTGCCCGCGCAGCCGGCAGTCGGGCTTCCCGAACAACTACCTGCTGATGCCGGCGCTCCAGCACGCGTTCGACCACTTCTTCGCCAACGACCCGGCGGCGCTGCAGGACCGCTACGCCGCGGCGTGGGCGCACGTGGCGCAGCGCTTCCGCGACGACGCCGAACGTGCTCGGCTACGACCTGCTCAACGAGCCCTGGCCCGGCACGTCGTGGCAGGACTGCATCAACCCGACGGGCTGCCCGGCGAACGACGCGAAGCTCGAGGCGTTCGACCGGCGCGTGCTGATCCGCGATCCGCGCCGTCGGATCCGCGCGGGATGGTGTGGCTACGAGCCGTTCGTCCTCTTCAACCAGGGCGGCGGGACGTCGGTCAAGGCGCTCGACGACCCGAACGCGGCGTTCTCGTTCCACGACTACTGCCTGGCGGCCGAGCAGCGGCGGTTCCGGCCAGGCGTGCTGCGACAGTCCGACGACCTCGTCTTCCGAGCACGCGCCGACCAGCGCGGCCGCGACGCGGGACGGCGCTGCTGCTGACCGAGTTCGGCGCGACCGCGGCGACGTCTGTCCTCGGGCCGATGGTCCAGCGCGCCGACCGCACATGGTCGTCATGGCAGGAGTGGCACTACTGCGGCTGCGACGACCCGACGACATCGGGCCCGGGCGACAAGCAGGCGATCGTGCTCGACCCGGCCAAGCCGCCGCAGCGGCGCCAATCTCAAGGCCGTGACGCTCGACCAGCTCGTGCGGCCCTATCCACAGGTGGTCGCCGGGACGCCCGAGTCGATGGGCCTACGCGGACGGCACGTTCAGCGCGCGCTGGGCGACCGGCGGGGCGAAGGGCGACAGCGAGATCGTGATCCCGGCGCGCGCGTACCCCGACGGCTATTCGGCGCAGGTGCTGGGCGGTTCCATCACGTCGAAGAAGGGCGATCGGTTGCTGCGCGTGGCGGCCTGCCGCGGCGTCCCCGAGGTGGCGGTGACCGTCACCCGGCCCACCCACCCGACACGCGCGACCTGCAAGCCGCCGCCGCTGCTGGTGCGCGTGACGCCCAGGCGCGTGAAGGCGGGCAAGCGCGTGCGCCTCACGGTGACGGTGCGCCCGGCGCTGAAGGGCGCGACCGTGCGCGTCGGCGGCCGGCGCGCGCACACGAACCCCAAGGGCCGCGCGCGCGTCCGCGTGCGGTTCGCCCGGCGCGGCAGGGTCCGCGTGACGGTCCGCTCCGGCAGTCGGAAGGGCCACGCGGTGCTGCGCGTGCTCTAGCGTCGGCCCCATGGCCGTCGCGGTCCAGCTCAACGAAGTCGTGAAGTCCTTCGGCGGGCGCCAGATCCGGACGGCGCGTCGAACTGGAGGTGCTCGACGGCGTGCGCGTCGGCCTGATCGGCCCCAACGGCGCCGGCAAGTCGACGCTGCTGCGGATGCTCGCGGGCGACGAGACGCCGGACGCCGGCACCGTCACGCTGCGCCGCGGGGCCGTCGTGGCGTTCCTGCCACAGCTCGTCACCGGCGACGAGCGAACGGTGCGCGAGTGGATCGTCGGCGCGCGGCCCGAGCACGCGGCGCGCGCCGCGGAGCTCGACGACGTCGAGCGACGGTTGGCCGATCCGGCGCTGGCCCTCGACCTCAAGCGGATGGGGCGGCTGCTCGAGCGCCAGGCTGCGCTGGTCGGCGAGCTGGCCGCGGAGGACGTCGAGGGCGACGGGCTGCGGATCCTGCGCGACCTCGGGCTGTCGGACTCGATCCTGGACCGCGAGACGCGGCGGCTGAGCGGCGGGCAGGCGAAGCTCGTGGCACTCGCGGCGTGCCTGGTGCGCCGGCCCGACGTGCTGCTCCTGGACGAGCCCGAGGCGCACCTCGATGTGAGTCGCCGCACGCGGCTGGAGGAGCTGCTGCGCTCGGAGCCCGGGGCGGTGCTCATGGTCAGCCACGACCGCTACCTGCTCGACGAGACCGTGACCGCGATCGCCGAGCTCGACAACGGCCGCATCCGGCTATGGCCGGGGACGTACTCGGCCTACGCGGTCGCGCGCGAGCTGGAGCTGGTGCGACAGCGCCAGCAGTACGTGACCCAGCAGAAGGAGATCACGCGCCTCGAGGAGGCGATCCGGCGCTTCAAGGACCTCGCGCACCGAACGAGGACAAGCGCTACATCATCCGCGCGCGCAACAAGCAGCGCCAGATCGAGCGCATGGACAAGGTCGAACGGCCGGTGTTCGAGCGGCGCAAGATGGGCCTCGCGCTGCGCTCGGGGATGCGCGGCGGCGAGCGCGTCGTGGAGCTGCGCGACCTCGAGTTCGACCCCGTGCTGACCGGCGTGGACCTGACGATCATGCGCGGCGAACGCGTCGGCGTGATCGGCCCCAACGGCGCCGGCAAGACCGTGCTGGTGCGGCTGATCGCGGCCGAGCTGGAGCCGACGTCCGGCGAGCGCTGGGCGGGGCCGACGATCGTGTTCGACCACCTGACGCAGACGGCGACCGAGCTGCCGGGCGACCGGACCGCGCTCGATGTCGTGCGCGACGCACGGCCGATGACCGAGGAGACGGCCGTCCGCCACCTGATGCGGTTCCTGTTCGACTACGAGCAGGTCCGCCGGCCGATCGGCGCCATGTCGGGCGGCGAGCGGACGCGTCTGCGGTGCCTGCTGCTGATGCTGGGCGAGGCGAACTGCCTGCTGCTCGACGAGCCGACGAACCATCTCGACATCGAGTCGGTCGAGGTCCTCGAGCACGCGCTCGAGGCATTCGACGGCACGGTCATCGCCGTCTCGCACGACCGCTACTTCCTGGACCGCATCGCCGACCGGATCGTCGAGGTGCGCGACCTCGAGGTGCGCTCTTACGAGGGCGGCTACAGCGACTGGAGCGTGCGCGCGGTGCGCGAGCGCGGCACGTCCTTCTGATCCGGCGCCGTGCGGAGCACGTGGTCGGCGACGGTGTTCGTGATGCCGTGCCAGTAGTGCTCGTTCTTGAAGTGGTGCAGGCGGTGGTTTCGCCAGATCGCCTTGTAGGTGCGTGAACGCGGGCGGTAGGCGGTGTGGATCAGGAAGTGCGTCCACTCGTAGATGCCGATCAGGACGTAGCCGGCGAACGCGGCGGTGATCAGGGCGCGCAGCGGCAGGACGATCGAGAAGACCGCGAGCACGACCGGCACGGCGAGCAGCAGCAGCGCCGCCGCCTCCAGCGGGGCCAGGAGGATCAGCCCGAGGTAGTTCGGCCGCTCGTGGTGCTCGCGGTGGGCGCTCGACGACGGGAGCTCGACGCGCCGCCCGCGGAAGCGGAACGGCTTCATGTGCAGCAGGTAGACGTGGATCGCCCACTCGCCGAAGGGGTAGACGACGAGCATCGCGACGGCCGCGGCGGCGTCGCGCCAGGTGAACGCGCCAAGCGCGATCCGCAGCGCGCCCGCGGCGACGATCGCGCCCGCGATGATCTTCGGCGAGCGGTTCGATCGGAACTCGCGCCACGCGTGGTCGAGGGACTTGACCTCCCTGCCGAGGCGGGCTGCACCCATAAAAGTGAGGATAGCCCCATGGCGCTGAGGCGTCGCCGGGCCGATGATGTGCGTCCGTGAGCACGCTGAAGCACTGGACCGGACGCCTGGGCAAGGACTCGCTGTACCTGATCACCGGCCTGCCGATGGGGATCCTGACCTTCACGGTCGCCGTCACCGGCTGGTCGCTGGGGCTCGGCCTGCTGATCACGCTGATCGGCTTTCCGGTCCTGCTGCTCACCGCGCTGGCGCTGCGCGGCCTGTCGCATGTCGAGCGCGCTCGCGCCGTGCTCGTCAGCGACGAGCCGCTCGTGGCCCGCTACAAGCAGCCGGACAAGCCCGGGATCTGGGAACGCTGCAAGTCCGTCTTCAGCGACGCACAGAACTGGCGCGATCTCGGTTGGGCGATCCTCCTGCTGCCGGTCGGGATCGCGGGCTTCACGATCGCCGTGACGGGAATCGGCACCGTGCTGGGACTGATTTCGCACCCGCGTGGACATGGGCTCTGTGGGACTCGTCGGACCCGCCCGACCTCGGTCTGTTCCACGTGACCGACATCTGGACGGCGTTCGCCGCGACCGGGATCGGCATCGCCGCGGTGCCGCTTGCGCTGGCGCTCATCCGCGGCGCCGCCGAGGCGTCAGGCGCGCTGGCGCGGGCGCTGCTGGCGCCGCGCACCGAGGAGCTCGAGGAGCGCGTCGAGGTGCTGCAGGCGACGCGCGCCGGCGCAGTCGACGCCGCGGCGGCCGAGCTCGAACGCATCGAGCGCGACCTGCACGACGGCGCACAGGCGCGGCTCGTCGCAATCGCGATGGACCTGGGGCTGGCGCAGCAGAAGCTCGACGAGGATCCCGAGCACGCCAAGCAGCTGCTGGCCGAGGCGCGCGACGGCGCAAGCGCGGCGCTGGTGGAGCTGCGCGACCTTGCCCGCGGGATCCGGCCCGCGCTGCTCGCCGAGCGCGGGCTGGCCGAGGCCGTGCGCGCGTTCGCGGCGCGCTCGCCGGTGCCGGCCACGGTGACCGCGGACATCGGCGGGGAGCGGATGCCCGAGCCGGTCGAGTCGGCGGCCTATTTCGTCGTCGCCGAGGCGCTGACCAACGTCGCCAAGCACGCGGGCGCCAAGCGCGCGACCGTGTCGCTCGTCCGGCGTGGGGAGACGCTCGAGGTGCTGGTCGTCGACGACGGCCACGGCGGCGCGAACGCGGACGGCGGCGGGCTGAAGGGGCTGCGCGCGCGCGTCGAGGCGCTCGACGGCACGCTCGGCGTCGCGAGCCCGGCGGGCGGGCCGACCATGCTGCGCGCGGAGTTGCCATGCGCGTCGTGATCGCCGAGGACCTTGCGCTGCTGCGCGACGGGCTGACACGGCTGCTGGAGTCCAACGACTGCACGGTGGTCGCCGCGGTCGACAACGGGCACGCGCTGGTCGTCCGCGATCGAGGAGCACCGCCCGGACGTCTCCGTGGTCGACGTCCGCCTGCCGCCGACGTTCCGCGACGAGGGCGTGCGCGCGGCGCTCGAGGCGCGGCGCCGGGTGCCCGGGACGCCGGTGCTCGTGCTGAGCCAGTACGTCGAGCGCACCTACGCCGCCGAACTGCTCGTCCGACGGCGCGGGGGGCGTCGGCTACCTGCTCAAGGACCGGGTCGCCGATCCGGCGGAGTTCGTCGAGGCTGCGCGGCGCGTGGCAGCCGGCGGGACGGCGCTGGATCCGGAGGTCGTGTCCCAGCTCCTTGGCGGGCGCGGCGCTGACACCGTTGTCAGAGCTGACGCCGCGCGAGCGCGAGGTCCTCGAGCTCATCGCGGAGGGGCGGTCGAACGCGGCCGTCGGCCAGGCGCTCGTGATCAGTGCGAGTGCGGTTGAGAAGCACATCTCCAACATCTTCTGGAAGCTCGACCTGCCGGCGAGCGACGCGGACCATCGCCGCGTGCTCGCCGTGCTGGCCTATCTGCGGGAGTGACAAAGGGGTCTGACCCGTTTGTCACCCCCTGACAAAGGGGTCTGACCCGTTTGTCACCCCTAGTCGATCGGCTGGTTGGACCGGAAGATCCCGTCGGGATCGACCTGCGCCTTGACGGCGCGCAGCCGGTCGAGCGTCGCCTTCTCGAAGAACTCGCCCGGCGCGGACGGCGTCTCCGTGAAGTTGAGGTACTTGCGCGCGCTGCTGAACGGCTCGAGCGCCTCGTCGAGCTGGGCCAGGTCCTGCTCGGCCTTCGCGGCCATGTCGGGCGTCGCCGCCATCGATGCCGCGAACGACATGTACTCGGCGTCGATGTGGGCCGCGCCGTTGCAGGCGTCGGGCCGCGCGATCGCCCCGCCGAGGTGGCGGATCTCCGCGGTCAGGATGTCCGAGCCGCTGTCGGCGCCGTTGGCGGCGACGAACGCGTCGATCGCCTCGGCCGGCAGCGTCGCCATCGCGACGTGGTGCTCGCCCTTGCCCGGCACCGGGCCCGGCGGGTCCATGTGCAGGTGGATGAGCGCCTCCGTCGGGATCAGACCGAAGGTGTCGATCGCGGGCTCGAGGTCGCGGATCGCCTTGACGACGTCGTCGCCGGAGCGCTGGTCGCCGATGTGGATCACCTCGATCATCGCGAACTGCCTGCCGCGGAAGGGCTCGGGGATCTCCGGGAACGGCGGCACGCGCAGGATGCGCCCGATGGTCGTCGTGCGGTCGTCGGCACGCTGGGTGAGCTTGCGCCACTCGTGCAGCACCTCAGACGCGCGCTCGATCGGGAAGAACGCGGCACCGGCGTAGACCGTCGGGAGATCGAAGAGCTCGAGCTCGAGCGCGGTGATGACGCCGAACGCGCCACCGCCGCCGCGGATCGCCCAGAAGAGGTCCTGGTTCTGCGAGCGGTCGGCCCGGATGAGCTCGCCGTCGGAGGTGACGATCTCTGCGGCGAGGATGCGGTTCGCCGAGAGGCCGTAGCGGCGGGCGAGGAAGCTGATGCCGCCGCCGAGCGAGTAGCCGACGACGCCGACGTCGTGCGAGGAGCCCGCGAGCGCCGCGAGGCCGTGCTCACCGGCCGGGCCGACGACGTCGCCCCACTGCGCGCCGGCCTCGACGCGGGCGATCCGGTTGCGGGCGTCGATCTCGACGCCGCGCATTTCGTGGGTCTTGATGAGGAGCGTGTCGCTGAGATCACCCAGCGGCGACGCGTTGTGGCCGGTGCCCTGGGCGGCGACCCGAAGGCCCTCGCGCTTGGCGTAGAGGACTGCGGCGACGACCTGGTCGGCGTCGCGGGGCACGGCGACAGCGGCGGGGCGCTGATCGACGGTGAGGTTCCAGGCTGGACGGACCTCGTCATAGCGGGCGTCGCCGGGACGCACGATCTCGAGGGCAGCAAGAGTCACGGGATTCATGCCCGGGACAGTAGGTTCGCCGCCCGTACCTTTCGTCGCCTGCGGGGGTGATCGTTGGTCCGCCGCTGGGATGACCGGGCTGTCGTCCCGGCGGGGGACCGCAGGTATGGCGCTGTTCGCTGCGGCTCACGCGCAGCAGCCGCACGCGTCGCCGCGCCAGGCGTCCCGCGCCTCGCTGACGGCGGCAGCGGCGATCACCATCGCGGCCGCGGGGTCGGCCCACCACCAGCCGGCCGCCGCGTTGGCCACCAGGCCGATCAGGAGCGCACCCGAGAGGTAGGCGCAGAGCATCGTCTGGCGGCTCTCGCTCGCGGCGGCGGCGGAACCGAGCTGCTCGGCGACGTTGCGCTTGGCGCGCGCGAGTGGCGGCATCGTCGCGAGCGTGACGACCGACAGCCCGATCCCGACCCAGCTCACGTCGGGGTGATGGCCGCCCGCCAGATCGCGCAGCGATTCCGCCGCGATGTAGGCCGCCAGGACTGCGAACGATGCGGCGATCAGCTGCTGTGCGCGCCGCTCGGCGCGGGCCGACCCCGCACGCTCGCCGTTCATCAGCCAGATGACGACGATCCCTGCCGCGGCCTCGATCAGGCTGTCGGCGCCGAAGCCGACCAGCGCCACCGAGCTCGCGACGACGCCTGCGCCGATCGCCACGGCGGCTTCGATCACGTGCCAGCCGAGGCCGACCCACGCCAGCAGACGCGCGCGCTCGACCAGCCGCTCCCGGCCGGGGATGGGGATGGAGATCATGGTCCGGCTTCAATTGTCGCGCGAACGACGCCGAGCTGCGGCTGGTTGGTGAAGCCGGTCAGGCACCACGTCGCGCCCGCCTCGAACCACGGCGCCGGGTCGACGCCAGGCTCGTTGGTGACCACGAGGTCGAAGGGCGGCGGCGGGATCTCGGCCCGCAGCTCGGCGAGATCCTCGGGCGTCGGGACGTTGATCGGGAAGACGCCGTCGAAGCGGACGGCGCGGCGGACCGGGCGGCGGTTCGGCCAGCCGGCCGCGAGCCAGATCGGGATGCGATGCGCGGGCGTGGGCTGGAAGGCGCCGTCCCAGTAGCGCTGCAGCTCGGCCAGGCCGTCGTCGAGCAGCTTGGCGCGCGCCTTCGCGTCGGCCTCCTCGCCGTACCGCGAGAACTCGCCGCTGTTGTCGGATCCGAGGCCGGCGCCGAACACGAACCTTCCGTTGCTCAGGAGGTCGAGCGTCACGGTCTCGCGCGCGAGCTTGTGAATGCGCCGGCGCGGCGGCGGCGTGATCAGCGGGCCGATCACGAGGCGCTCGGTCGCGACGGCGATCGCCGCCATGCAGATCCAGGGGTCGAGGATCGCCTCGACCGGCGGGCGGTAGTCGACGTGGTCCCAGAGGAAGAAGCCGTCGAAGCCCGCGCGCTCGGCATCGCGCGCGAGCTCGGCGACCAGGTGCGGGTCGGCGAGCTCGTCAAACGGCGCGACGAAGATCCCGCGCTTCATGCGCCCGGAACGTTGCCCTGGAGGCGGCGCATCCCGGCGAGCCAGCGGTCGGTGTCGGCGACCTTGCGACGGCGGAACTCGGCGACCTCGGGATGCGGCAGGACCATGAACCGGTTGGCGTCGATCGCGGCCATGACCTCCTTGGCCACGTCCTCGGGCTCGAGGATCTCGCCCGCCGCGGCGACGACGTTCACGCTCTGGGAATCCGCGTCCAGGCCGGCGTTGAGCAGGTTCGTGTTGACCCCCATGGGTGCCAGGCAGTGGACCTGGATCCCGCGATCGCCGTAGGTGACCGACAGCCACTCGGCGAACGCCACGGCCGCGGCCTTGCTCACCGTGTACGCGGCGTCTCCGATCTGCATCAGGAGGCCGGCGGCGGACGCCGTGGTCACCCACAGGCCCTCGCGGCGCTCGAGCCATGTCGGTACGAGCAGCCGCGCGGCGGTGATGTGCGCCTCGATGTTCACGCGCATCGTCGGAGCCCAGTCATCCTGACCGCCGAGGCCGGCGCCCGTGCCGATCCCCGCGTTGGCGAAGAAGCCGTCGACGCGCCCGGACGCCTCGAATGCGCGCTTGAGCAGCGCCGCGTCGGCGACGTCGCCGGCGACCGCGCTCGCCTGCTCGCCGATGGCGTCCGCGGCCTGCGAGACGCGCTCGGCGTCGAGGTCGACGAGCACCGCGTGCTCGGCGCCGCGCTCCAGCGCGGCCTTTGCCATCGCGAGGCCGATCCCGCCCGCCGCGCCGGTCACCACGATCCGCTTGCCAGTGAGGTCCATGGCCGGAACCTACTATCCAGTGGGTGCGCCTCAGCGTTTTGGACCAGTCGCCGATCGCAGAAGGGTCGACCGCCGCCGATGCGCTGGCGAACACGCTCGATCTGGCGCGGCTCGCCGACGGGCTCGGCTACCACCGCTACTGGCTGGCCGAGCACCACGGCGGCCCGATGCTGGCGGGCCATGCGCCGGAGGTGCTGATCCCGTCGGTCGCGGCGGCGACCTCCCGCATCCGGGTCGGCAGTGGCGGCGTGATGCTGCCGCACTACAGCCCCTTCAAGGTGGCCGAGGTGTTCACGCTGCTGGCCGCGATGTACCCGGGGCGGATCGACCTGGGCCTGGGACGCGCGTCGGGAACCGACCCCCGCACGACGTACGCGCTGCAACGCGATCGCAGCAAGGCGATGGAGGACGACTTCCCTCAGCAGCTCGCGGAGCTGCTGGGCTACCTCGACGGCACGCTGCCGGCCGACCATCCGTTCGCGTCGCTGACGAACTGGCTGCCCGAGCAGCGCCCGGACGTATGGCTGCTCGGCTCCTCGCCGCAGTCTCGGATCTGGGCCAACGAGGGCGGTCTGCGCTACGCGTTCGCGGACTTCATCAACCCCGATGGCGCGTCGTTCGCGAAGCCGGCCGACGCCGTGGCGGTCTGGGTGATCTGCGCGGAGACCGAGGAGGAGGCGCAGCGGCTGGCCGCGTCGAGCCGGATGACGTTCAGCCTGCTGCGGCGCGGGCGGCTGATCCAGGTGCCCCCGCCGGAGAAGGCGCTGCGCTACCTGGAGGACTTCGGGTCGTCGTCCGGCCGCGCGCGCCGCGGGGTCATCGGGAATCCCGATCAGGTGCGCGCCGGCGTCGAGGAGGTGGCGCACGCGTATGGCGCCGACGAGGTGATCGCCGTGACGATCACGTTCGACCACGAGGCGCGTCGGCGCTCGTACGAGCTGCTCGCCGAGGCGTTTGCGATGGTGCCCTCCAGCACATAGTCTCGCCGCCGTCCGGGACGGTGCAGGGCCGTCCCCCGGCAGGGAGAGGAGAGCCTGTGCCCAAGGTCAGGCTGTCGTGCGCGCTCGCACTCGCGATCGCATCGTTGTCCGGTATCGCCCGCGCGGACGGGCCGGGAGTTGGAACCCCCTATGTCGTCTCGCTCGGCGACTCGTACATCTCCGGTGAGTCCGGGCGCTGGGCCGGCAACACCGGCAACGGCCAGCAGTACGTCGATGCGCTCGGTTCGAGCGCCTATCTGGACAGCGGGTCCTACGAGTCATCCCGAACTGCCACCGCGCGTCGTCGGCGCCGAGTGTTCATCGGTGGCGGCGTGCTCGGCAAGAACCTCGCGTGCTCCGGTGCGCGCACGTCGTCGTTCACCGACGGCGACGGCAATTGGAAGCCCGGCCTGGACTTCTCCGACGACGGTGCGGGCCACCAGGGTCAGGCGAAGCTCCTGCAGTCGTGGGCGACGTCGCACAACGTGAAGCTCGTGACGGTCTCGATCGGCGGCAACAACTTCAACTTCGCCGACATCGTGACCACGTGCGTCGAGGACTTCCTGTACTCGCCGTCGTGGTGGAAGGACTACTGCAACGACGACTCGAGCGTGACCTCGAATTTCACGTCGGCCAACGTGAGTGCGCAGACGACCGCGATCAAGAACGCGATCCTCAACGTGCGCACGGCCATGGCGAACGCCGGCTACGGCGCGTCGCAGTACACGATCCTCGTGCAGGACTATCCGTCGCCGATACCCAGCGGATCGGGCTTTCGCTACTCCGAGTCGGGCTACACGCGCCAGTCGACCGGCGGCTGCGGCTTCTGGAACGCCGACGCCAATTGGGCCAACGCGACCGCGCTGCCGACGATCAACGGCGCGGTGAAGAACGGCGCGGCCCAGACCGGCCTGACGAACGTGAAGATCATGGAGCTGCAGAGCACGTTCAACGGGCGGCGGCTGTGTGAGAACACGGTCGGGCGACTCGAGGAGGCGGGCTACACGTACTGGAACAGCGCGGGCGCGGTGGACCACATCGAGTGGTTCCAGGGGATCCGGACCGTGACGGCGGCAGGCAGCGACTACTACATCCAGGAGTCGCTGCATCCGGACTACCTCGCGCAGCTGGCCGAGCGCAACTGCACGCGCCAGGCCTACAACGGCGGCGTGCCGCGCGGCGGGACGTGCGTGCGGACCGCCAACGGCAAGAACGCCAACGGCGAGCCCGTCATGACGCTGCAGTGACCCCGGACTGAGGGGACAGTCCCCTCAGTCCGAACGGGCCGCGCCCGATCGCGTCGCCGCGCCAGCGCAGGTAGCTGGGCCCGACGATGCGCAGCGAGCGCGGAAGGAGCGGGGTGGTGGAGCGCGAGAGGCGCCCGATGGCGTTCAGCTCGAGCTCCATCGCCCGGGTCCACTCGAGACCGAGCTGCTTGCGCGCCGTCTCCGGCAGGAGCCCGATCGTCGCGAGGCGCATCGTGTGGGAGGTCGGAAGCGTGACTGCCTTCCACGCTCGCGGTCCCAGCCCGCGGACGTCCGGCGCCTTGGGATCCGCGAGCGATTCGAGCACGTCGTCGACGACGTCCGACGGTTCGAGCTTGGTGGCGCACATCTCCTCGACGTAGGCGCGGAACCCGGCCCAGCTCTCCGGCAGGTCCTGCTCGCGGATGCCGAGCAGGCGGCCCAGCCCGCGCCACTCGTTCCAGAAGCGTGTCCGCTGGGCGCCGCCCAGCGGGCGGCCGAAGCGCGCGTGCGAGCCGATGATCGTCTCCGCCAGCGTGGCATGGACCCACGCGTAGGCCTCGGGTTCGAGCGCGTGGTAGTGCCGGCCGTCGGGCGCCGTGCCCTTGATGCGCTGGTGCATCGCGCGCATCGCGCGGCCGGTGTTCACCGCGGCCTCGGGCCCGCCGTAGACCAGCATGTGCACGTAGTCGAGCGTGCGCCAAGGCGGCCCCACGGATCCGCCTTGAAGTCCGAGTGCTCTCGCACGCCCGCGGCGACCGTCGGGTGTGCGACCTGCAGCAGCAGGGCCGCGCCCGCGCCGAACATCGTCCGCGCGTCGCCCGCACGTCGCCACGTGATGCTCTCCGGCCCGACGGCGAGTCGTACCGCCTCCTCCGGCTGGGGAAGACGCCTGCCATGAGCCCGATGATACCCAAACCTGCCTGTGAGTATCATCGGTTGCCGTGGACCGGACCGAGACGCGCATCCTCGACGCGGCGCTCGAGGCGGTCGCCGCGGGGACGTCGACGATGGACGACATCGCCGCGCGCGCGGGCGTCGGGCGCGTGACGCTGTTCCGGCGCTTCGGATCCAAGGACGCCCTGCTGCGGCGTCTCTACGGTCGGGAGGTCGAACGCTTCCTGGGCCGCGTGGACGCCGCGCTGTCGGAGTTCGACGACCCGGCCGACCGGATCGCCGAGGCGTTCGTCGCGTGTGTGCGCGAGGGCTCGCGCCATCCACTGCTGGCGACCGTCCCGCCCGGCGTCGCCCTCGAGGCGCTCGCCGCCGGCGATCCCTCGCCGGTGGAGGTCGGCCGCCGCTTCGTCGCCGAGCGGCTCGAGCCCGGACGCGAGGCTGCAGCCGACCTGCTCGTCCGGCTGGCGATCACCTACGTCCTCGTACCCTCCCCGCTCGTCGACCCGACCGACGAGGCGGCGGCGCGCGCCTTCGCGCGCGCCCACCTCGCTCCGATCGCTACAGCTTCCGCGACGTCAGCACCACGCGCTGGGTGAGCGACGCGGCGCGTGCCGCGATCGTGACGCGGTAGTCGCCGCGCGGGCGGTGGCCGGCCGTCAGGAAGACGCGGCGGGTCCTCGTGCCCGCCTGCTTGATCCGGAACCGCTTGACGAGCTTCTTGCCGCGCCGGATCGTGATCGTGACGCTGCCCCTGCGGGTCAGGCGGACGGCCGTGCCCAGCCGGACGTTCGTGGTGCCGCCCCACGCCGGGCTCGAGAGCTTCGCCGAGCGGATCAGCGTGCAGCTGTCGCGCGCGTAGTGCGGCGGGCGCACGTGGAAGCGGGCGCTGCGGCGGATCAGCGTCACCCGCCGCGTGTCGCGCAGGCCGGGGCCCTTCAGCACCAAGCGGGCGAAGTAGAGGCCGTCCGCGGCGCCGCGCCCGCTCCAGCTGAAGCTGCCCGCGCGGTTGGCGAAGTGCGCGATGCGGTGGTTGCCCAGGACGCGCCGCCCGCGCGAGTCGCGGAAGACGTCGACGGCGAACGGGCGCTTCACGCGGCGGCTCACCGTGAAGCGCAGGCCGTGCCTGCGCGGCGTCACCTTCGCGCGGCGGAAGCCCGCGGCCGTGGCGCACGGCCTGCCCGAGCCCGACGAGGTCGAGAGCTTCGCCGCGCAGCGACCGCTGTCGGCACCGAAGCGGTACGTGTAGATCCCGCGCCCGTACGTCGCCGCCACGAGCAGGTCGGGGTCGCCAGGCTTGAAGCGCAGGGTGCTGATCGGCGCTGCCGGGAGCCCGCCGCCCAGCACGGAGTAGGCGCCGCCGGCGTTGTCGCAGCTTTCGTACACGCCCGTGTCGGTCCCGACGACGAGGTGGCCGTTGTGCAGCACCGACCACGACGCGGGGGCATCCGGGAGGTCGCCGGACACGTCGGTGAAGGTCGCCCCTGCGTCGGTCGACTTGAACACGTGGCCGACGCCGACCTTGCTCGTGTCCTCACCGACCGCGCCCGGGAACGCCCAGTCGCGGCCGTAGCCGCGCGAGCGTCACGTAGACCGTGCTCGGGTTCGCCGGGTCCATCCGCACCGAGGTGATCAGGCGCTCCGGGAGGCCCGTGGCCTTCGCGATGTGCCAGCCGTCGCTCGTCCCGGCCTTGCCGGGCCTGTCGCCGCCGACGTTCGTGGCCAGGCCGCGGCCGAACGGCGTGCCCTCGGTGATCGTGTCGCAGTAGCCGCAGAAGCCGACGTAGGCCGCGTCCATCGCCGCGCTCGAATCCGTGCGCTGCGTGAACGTGCCGGTCAGCGAATACTCGCCGGCCGCGTTGAAGTTCACGACGCGCACGACGTACTTCGCCCGGCGCGGGGTTCGGGACGTTCACCGACTCGTTGGAGGACTCCGACGCCGAGCGGCCGACCTCGGTCAGCTTCCCGGTGCCGTCGTCGTGGTAGACGAACAGGTCCCAGTCGTCGGCGTCGGTCTCGCCCTTCACCGTGATCAGCACCGACGCGTCGCCGTCGTCCTTGCCGATCGTGAACGGCGTGTCCTCGTACGTGCCGGGCGGGAACGTGCCGGCGAGCGGGTCGATCGGCGCGCCGGTGGCGAGCTCCTGCCCGCCCGGGAGCGTGTTCGCGCCGCCGTCGTAGCGAAGTCCTTCGTCTTGGGCCCGGTCGGCGCGTTGGCCGGCACCTTCACCGACTTGACGTCGACCGCTGACAGCTGGTTGTCGGGATCGTCGTCGGCAGAGGTCGCGCTGGCGTCGCCCGGGTGCTTCTGGGTGCCGAGGTCGTAGACCTTCGTCCATGTGTCCGAGCTCGTGTCGACGCCCTTCGTCGTCTCCTCGACGTCGCGCCCGCCGATCATCAGGTGGTTGGCGTCGTTGGCGTCCATCTCCAACGGCGTCGCGAACGCGGCGCCGGTGATGTTCGCCGGCTGGATGTCGGTCCAGGTCTTGCCGCCGTCCTTGGTCGCCGCGATGTCGCCGCCGACGTACTCCTCGAAGGCGTGGTCGGCGTTGTCGGGGTCGACCGCGGTGAAGAAGCCGTCGCCGCCGAACACGGTGTAGGCCTTGCCGTCGGGGTCGATCTTGCCCTCGCCGTTGTCCTGCAGGCCCATGTAGACCGTGCCGTCCTTCGCCATCGCGGCGTCGTAGGGCTGCAGCGTGTTCATGCCGCTGTTCGCGCCGCGGCCCCAGTTGTCGTTGGACAGCGAGTCGCCGGGCGCGAGGTGCTGCTTGTAGACGCCGCCGTCGTTGCCGGCGAAGAGCGTCACGCCGCCGCCCGAGGCGTCGGGCAGCCAGAGGTAGCGCGTGCTGGTCGGGGTGGGTCGTCGTCTTCGGCGTCGTGCCGCCATCGGCGACCGGGCAGACCGGCAGGCCGTTGGTCGCGTTGAGCAGCGTGCACGAGTCGCCCGCGAAGTAGCGGCCGACGACGCTCGCCTTCGCGCGGCGTCCCGTCGAGGCCGCCGGACGGCCTCGGCGTGCCACAGCTCCTCGAGGCCGAACGCCAGCCGCGTGGGGACGCCGGACGCAGGTGGACTGCGCTCGGGTCCGGCTGGACCCAGAGGTTGTACCAAGCCTGAATGCCCGGGCAGTAGCCGATGACCGCGGGCGCCTTGCAGGTCGGCGGCGCGAGCGCGGAGTTGCTCGTCGCGTCGTTGTCGATCGCCGTCGAGCCCTCGACCATCGTTCCAGGTGTGGCCGAAGTCGGTGGACGCCCAGAGGCCGTTGAGGTAGTCGCTCTGGGCGGCGCCGGCCTGGGTCTCGTTGGCGTCCAGCCCGGTCACGCCGCCGTTGAACTTCACGGCGTCCTGGACGAGCGCGTAGACGACGCGGTGGTCCTGGTCGGCGCCGTCGGCGATGCCGAGCGCGATGCGCCCGATGCGCGCCTGCGTCAGTACGTCGGGCGGGATCGGCGTGGCGTTGCCGGCGAAGTCGAGGTTCGTGAACGAGCCGGGCTCGCCGGTGTCCGAGCCGTACATGCCGTTGCGACGGCGACTGCTGCGAGCCGTCGGCGTTCGGCCTTCTGGCCGGCGCGCCACCCGACCGCGGCGAGCACCGCGCCGGGCTTGGCGTTCGCGCCGGCCGTGTTCGCGTTCGCCGCGCCCTGGACGACGACGTCGGTGACGACGTTCGCCAGGAAGCAGTCCTTCGTCGTGACCGGCTGGCCGGCGCAGTCACCGGTCGGCAGGTTGACGTTCGTGAAGCTCGCGCCGGCGTCGGTGGAACGGAACAGGCCGCCGCCGGTGGCGGCGTAGACCCGCTCGGGGTGCGTCTGGTCGACGGCGAGCTTGAAGCCGAGGACGCCGTCGGGCACGCCGGTCGCGTGGGTCCAGTGCGCGCCGAGGTCGGTCGTGCGGTAGACGCCCAGGCCGGCGATCGAGTCGCCGCCGAAGGCGTTGTCGCCGGTGAGGACGACGAGCGTGCCGCCGTCGGCGGGCGTCCATGCCATGCCGGAGACGACCTGCGTCGGCAGCGCGTCGCCGATCGGCGCCCACGAGTCGCCGCGGTTGGTGGACATCCAGACGCCGCCGTTGGAGGCGGCGGCGAAGATGTGGTCACCGGACGGGTCGGCGGCGAGCGAGGTCACGCGGCCGGAGAGGTCGGCGAGGCCCTGGCGCGTCGAGCCGTTGGAGGTGTCGTAGTCGGTGCGGTCGGCGACGAGCGGGGTGTTGCCGTAGGGCGACCAGGTGCCGTCGAGGCGCGGCAGCTCCGCGCGCTGCGCCACCGCGGCGCGGTAGGCGCCGGGCTTCAGCTGGGTGCCGGGGGCGACGGAGCGCGCGGCGCGGGCGCTGTTGGCCTGTGCCAGGTCGGCGAAGGACTCAGGATGCCCCGGGCGGTCGCCGCACGGAGGCTCGACGGCGAGCGGCCCGGCGTACAGCGCGCTGGCGGCGGAGCGGCCCCGGTTGCCCTCGCGGTCGCGCTCCTCGCGGGCATGCTCGCGGGCGGCCTCGCCCTCGCGCTCGGCCTCGCCGCGGCAGTGCGCCGCAGCGCGTTGCGGCTCGCCGCCGCTCCAGGGGCGCACGATGACGGCAGCGGCGATCAGGATCAGGATCAGGATCAGGGGCGGCGCGAAGCGGAGCTTGTGGACCATGTCCACTGCAACGTCGGCCTCACGCGGAACTTGCGACCAGTTCGGGCCAGTCCTCGGTGGCGCCCAGGCGGGCGAGCGTGGCCACGAGTTGGCCGGCGGCACGCGCGAGCCACAGGTCGTCCGGGTGCAGCTCGGCCTGCGGGACGAGCTCGAACACGGCGGGGGCGATGCCGGCGCCGCGCACGGCGACGGCGCGCAGGACGGCGGCATCGAGCTTCGCGTTGCCTGCCGCCAGCGGTCCGAGTGCAGACCGGGCGAGCGCGTGCGTCGCCTGCGCAGCTTCGGGGGGCAGCACGCCCGCCGCTGCCACGGCCTGCGCGAAGGCCTGTGCGTCGTCGGCCCGCAGCGCGGCGAGCGCGTCCAGCGCGTGTCCGATGCGATCGCGGTCGACCGGCCGCGCCAGCCCGGCGCCGAGCAGGCCGATCTCCCGACCGGCGAGGACGACGACGTGCCCGGGCCGGGCGTCAAGCAGGGCGATCCCGGCGCGCGCGGCGGCGACGTGAGCGGCGACGAGCGTCCTGGCAGCGGCGCCGGCGTCCTTCGGGCGTGCGCCATCGGCCAGCGTCTTGCCGTCGAGCAGGCCGGCGACGAACACCGTCTCCGTGCACAGCTCGCCGTGCACGGACGGCACGACCAGGCCCTCCACGTCACGCAGGACGCGTGCGACCCGGCGATGCGTGGATGCCTCGTGCTCGAAGTCCAGCTCGTCGAGCGTCTGCTCGCGCAACGAACGCAGCAGCGCGCGCGTGTCGGCCTTCGGCAGCGCGGTGCGAAGCGGGGCCGCCAGCGTGTCGAGCAGCGCGAGGTCGGCCCGCACCGCGCGGTCCAGCCCCGGCCGGCGCACGCGGATCGCCACCGGCGAGCCGTCGGCGACGCCGCGATGCGTCTGGGCCGCGGCGCGCACCGCGAACGGCTCGGGGTCGAAATCGTCGAGCACCTTCGCGGGCGCCCGCCCCCATGCATCCTTCAGCGCCCGCTCCACGGTCCGGCCGTCCAGTGGCTCCGATGCTGCGTCGCGCGCCCCCTCGAGCTCGCGCATGACCGGCTCGCGGATCGCGCCGGGGAGCCCCTCGGGGTCCACGATCCCCGCCGCGCGCGCCAGCCCGACCCGTGCCGACGGCGCCTTGCTGGCCAGCGACCAGCCGGCTTCGGCCAGCGCCCGCAGCGCGGGCGGAAGCTCAACGCCGCGCGACGAGGACGGCGAAGCTGTGGTCTTTGAGGAGGCAGTCGGCATCGGCGAAGCCCGCTTGGCGCAGCCAACCTAGCTGCTGCTCGACCGTCGCCTTGCGGTCGTGGCGCATGCGCTCGATCGCCCCGGCCCACTCCTCGTCGTCGGTGCCGAGCGTGCGCGCGGCACACTCGTGGTGGTGCAGGTAGTGGGCGTCGAGCGACGGCGTGGGCGCCGCGACCTGCTCGGCGTTGACGAAGACGCCGCCGGGGCCGAGCGCCTCGCGCACGCGCGTGAACAGGTTCGCCTTGTCCGCATCGGTGAGGTGATGGATCGCAAGGGCCGAGACGATGGCATCCCACGGGCCTGCCGGTAGCGGTTCGGTCAGGTCGCCGACGACGTAGCGCGCTCGGTCGCCGAGCCGCGCGCGGGCTTCGTCGAGCATCGCGGGCGCGCCATCGAGCAGGATGACGTCAGCGTCCGGATGCGCGGCCAGCACGCGCTCGCTCAGCAGGCCCGTGCCCGCTCCGAGATCGAGCACCCGGGTGACCGGCCCGGGGGCGAGCGCCAGCGCCGAGACCGCTGTGTCGTAGAACGTGTCGAACATCGGCACCAGCCGTCGCCGGGCCGCGTCGTAGTCGCTCGCGTACGCGTGGAAGATTGCGCTGGTGGTCTTGTCCGTCATCACGTTCGACTGTACGGGATCGCATACGGCGGCGCAACCACCATGCGGCCGTGGCGCCGGTGCCGAGCGCCGCGACTGCGCCGAGCACGAGCCCGGCACGCGGCCCGTACGTCTGCGCGAGCCAGCCGACCAGCGGCGCGCCGATCGGCGTCGAGCCGAGGAAGACCACGGAGTACAGCGACATGACGCGCCCGCGCGAGGGACCGGCCGCGGCGAGCTGCAGGGACGAGTTGACGCCCGCGGCGAACGTCACGCTCGCCGCGCCCAGCGGCGCGAGGAGCAGCGCCTGCACCAGCAGGGTGGGCGCCGCGGCGGCGCCGAGCTCGGCGACGCCGAACAGGAGCGCCGAGCCCGCGAGCAGCCGCGGGGTGACGCGGTTGCGCGCGCCCGCGGCGAGCGCGCCGCAGACCGAGCCGACGCCCATCGCGGTCGTCAGCAGGGCGTAGGTCGACGCGGTCCCGTGCCAGGTGAACTTCGCAAACAGGGGGAGCAGGACCTGGAAGTTGAACGACAGCGTGCCGATCACCGCCATCATCGCCAGCGGCCCGAACAGGGCGGGTTGCGAACCCACCTCGCGCAGCGCCTCGCGGACCTGTCCGCGGGCGCGGCCGGCGCGCGGCGAGGGCAGCAGCGCGGCGCGGTCCATCCCGCGGACGGCGATCAGCATCGCGCCGAACGAGGCGGCGTTGAGGGCGAAGCACGGCCCCAGCCCGGCGATGGCGATCACGCCGCCGGCGAGCGCGGGCCCGACGATCCGGCCGGTGTGGACGATCACGCTGTTGAGCGAGACGGCGTTGACGACCCGGTCGGGTCCGACGACCTCCATCACGAAGCTCTGGCGCAGCGGGTTGTCGACGGCCAGCACGATCCCGCGCGTGAGCACGAGCGCGTAGACCATCCACAGCTGCGTGGCTCCGCTGACCGTGAGCGCGAACAGCGTCAGCGCCGGCACGGCCATGAGCGTCTGCGTGAGCATCAGCAGCCGGCGTTTGTCGCAGCGATCTGCGAGGACGCCGCCGAGCGCACCGAACAGCAGGATCGGGGCGAACTGCAGGGCGGCCGTGATGCCGACGGCGACGCCGCTGCCGGTCAGGTGCACGACGAGCCACATCTCGGCGACCGTCTGCATCCAGTTGCCCGAGATGGAGACGACCTGGCCGTAGAACCAGCGGCGATAGTTGGGGACCGAGAGGGAGAGGGTCGATCGGCGCAGCGCCGCGGTCACGCAGGGTCCTCCTCGAGCAGGCGCTCCAGGATGTCGGCTGCACGATCGAGCGTGTCGCGATCCTCGGCGCTCAGCTTCTCGCAGGCGCTGGGCGAGGTACATGTCCTTGCGGGTCCGCAGGGTGCGCATCAGCTCACGCCCCTCGGGCGTGATCGCGATGAGCGAGGAGCGGCGATCGGACGGGTCGGAGGTGCGGGCGACGAAGCCGTTGTCCTCCAGCGTCCCGATCAGCCGCGTCGCCGTCGGGCGCTTGACGCGCTCACGGTCGGCGAGCTCGCTCGGGGTCAGCGGGCCATGGTTCTCGATCGAGGCGAGCGCGGCGGTGAGCGTGGGGCTCAGCCCACCTCCGGCCTCCTGGCGCAGTCGCCGTGCGGTCCTCGCAACGGCGAGGCGCAGCCTCGAAGCCAGATGCGGAGCACGGGAAGTGGTTACCATTGCTAATTAGCATAGCAAACTACCCGGACTGAGGGGACAGTCCCCTCAGTCCGGTCGGATTGACGGAGTGTCAGCACATCCACAAAACCTGTCTTTTCGGCCAGCGAGGACGGCGGTCGTCCTTATTCTCGGCGCGTGGAGGAAAGTGCGGAGGAGCTCTACGAGGATGCGCCGTGCGGCTACATGTCCTCGCTCCTGGACGGGACGATCGTCAGGGTCAACCGAACGTTCCTGCGCTGGACCGGCCTGGAGCGCGACGCGATCGTCGGCCGGCGGATCGAGTCGGTCTTCAGCCCGGCGAGCAGGCTCTTCTTCGAGGTCCACGCCACGCCCCAGCTCCTGATCGACGGCGAGATCCACGGGATCGCGCTGGAGGTGGCGGGCGCGCAGGGCCGGACCTTCCCGGTCATCATCGATGCCGCGCTCAAGCGCGACGACGCGGGCGAGCCGCGGCTCGTGCGCACGACGTTCTTCGATGCCACGGAGCGCACGGCCCACGAGCGCGAGCTGCTCGAGGCGCGCCGCGGCGAGCAGGCGGCTCGCGAGCGGATGGCGCTGCTGGCCGACGTTGGGCGCGGCCTCGACGAGGTACGGACGCTGGCCCAGCGGGCTCAGCGCCTGGCCGAGCTGCTCGTCCCGGACGCGGCCAGCGGAGCGTGGGTCGACCTCGGCGACGAGCGCACGGAGGAGCCCGAGGCGATGGCGGTTCGGGACTCGGACGCCGTCGAGCCGCTGCTCGGCGCGCGCCGCCGGCTCCCGCTTCCAGCCGCCGCGCCGGAGATCCACGGCGACGTCGCACTGCTCCCGCTGCGCACGCGCGACCACGTCATCGGCGTCCTCGGTTTGGTCGGCATCCCGCCCGAGCTCGCAGGTGACCGTGCGTTCCTCGCCGATCTCGCCGCGCGTGCGGCGACCGCG
>CAWCEB010000138.1:0-4260 GCA_963794105.1 uncultured Actinomycetes bacterium
CCGCGCCGGTCGCCGACAGCATCACCGCCGAGCCGAGGACCAGCCCCAGTGCGATCGATCCTGGGCCGCCGAGGCGCCGTTCATCGGCCGCTCGAAGGCCAGCCCGACGATCGCCGGCGGACGAACCAGCCGGCGATCAGCGCAACCGTCGCGCCGGTCGAACCCCGTCATCGCCTCGCCGACCTGTCGCTGAACCGCGACCAGGAGCGCCGCCGCCGTGCCGGTGTGCAGCGCCACCTCGAACGCCTTGCGCAGCTCGCCGTCCAGCTCGGAGTACGACCAGCCGAGCAGCCATGGGATCAGCTCCGTATGGCCGGACGAGGAGATGGGGAGAAGCTCGGCCGGCCCGTGCAGCACGCCGAGCGCGAGCGCATGCGGGAGCTCGAGCTCAGGCCGGCGCATCGGCCGGGCGGCGGCGCCGGCGCAGGACGAGGTAGGCGATGCCGGCCACGATCAGGGCGGCGACGGCGTAGTCGACGTAGTGCAGGCTGTCGCGCCAGCTCGTCCAGTTGTCCGCCGCCTCCTTGCCGGCGAACGCGAGCGCGAACACCCACGGGATGCAGCCCAGGGCGGTCAGGATCGTGAAGCGCCAGAACGGCATGCGCGCGACGCCGGCGGGCAGCGAGATGAACGTGCGCACGATCGGCAGCATGCGGCTGAAGAAGATCGCCGGTGCGCCCCAGCGGTCGAACCAGCGCTCGGCCAGGGCCAGGTGGGACTGCTTTATGTGCAGCTTGTTGCCGTGGCGCTCGACGAGCTCCAGGCGCCCGTAGTAGCCGACCGCGTAGGCGATCCACGAGCCGAGGACGTTCGCGGCGACGCCGACCACCGTCACGGCGAACAGGCTGTATTCGCCGTTGTGGACGTTGAACCCGGCGAAGAGCATCGTCGCTTCCGACGGGATCGGGATGCACATGCTCTCGAGCGTCATCAACAGGAAGACGCCGGGCAGGCCGAGGTCGCCCACCACGTTCGTGGCGAAGGTGGCGAGCTTGTCGGTGATGGATGCGAGGACGAGCAAGAGCGGCGGCGAAGGGTACCGTTGCCCGCCTGACAGCCGTCTGAACGCGCATGCCCGTCCCGCTCTTCGACCCCTCAACGCCGCTGGCGCCGCTGCGCGCCGAACTCGACGCGGCCATCAAGCGCGTGCTCGACTCCAAGCACTTCATCCTCGGCCCGGAGGTCGAGGCGTTCGAGAGCGAGCTGGCGTCCTACGTCGGCTCGCGGCACGCGATCGGTGTCGCGAACGGCACCGAGGCGCTCACGATCGCGTTGCGCGCGCTCGGCGTCGGACCCGGCGACGACGTGGTGGTGCCGTCGTTCACGTTCTACGCGTCGGCGGAGGCGATCCCGCCGACCGGCGCGCGCCCGGTCTTCTGCGACGTCGACCCCGAGACCTTCACCGTCACCGCCGACACCGTGAAGGCCGCGATGACGCGCGACACGAAGGCGGTGATCGCGGTGCACCTCTTCGGCAACGTCGCGCCGATCAAGGAGATCGAGGCGCTGGGGGTGCCGGTGATCGAGGACGCGGCGCAGTCGATCGGATCGATGGGGCCGGACGGCCGGCCGGGGGAGCTCGGCACGCTGGCGACGCTCAGCTTCTACCCGTCGAAGAACCTGGGCGCGTTCGGCGACGCCGGCGCGATCCTGACGTCCGACGACGAGCTCGCCGACAGGGTGGCGATGCTGCGCTTCCACGGCTCGCGCGACAAGGTCACCTACGAGCAGGTCGGCTACAACAGTCGCCTCGACGAGCTTCAGGCCGCGATCCTGCGGGTCCAGCTGCCGCACGTCGACGCGTGGGCGGACCACCGCAGGCAGGCCGGGCGGTGGTACGCCGACGCCGGCTTGGGCGAGTGGGCCGGTCTTCCGCGGGCCACCACCGGCGCCGATCCGGCGTGGCATCTCTACGTCATCCGCACCGACCGCTCCGAGGAGCTCGAGCGTGCGCTGCCGGAGGCCGGGATCGGAGCGCGCTCGTACTACCGCGTGCCGGTGCACCAGCAGCCGGCGATGGCGATGTGGTCGCACCCAGCGGCGAACGTCTCACTGCCCGGCACGGACGAGGCCGCGCGCACGCACCTCGCGATCCCCATCAGCGCCGCGATCACGCGCGAGCAGGTGCGCGAGGTCGTCGACGCAATCGCCCGATGCGCATCTGGGTCGACCTGACCAACAGCCCGCACGTACTCGTGCTGCGCCCGGTCGTCGAGCGGCTGCGCGCGGCGGGGCACGACGTGCGGGTGACGGCGCGCGACTTCGCCCAGACCGTGGAGCTCGCTGAGCGCCACGGGATGCAGGCGGAGGTGATCGGTCGCCACCGTGGGGAGAAGCTCGGCGCCAAGGCGGTCGGGCTTGCGTCGCGGTCGTTCGCGCTGGTGCGCTGGGCGCGCGGCAAGCGCTTCGACATCGCGTTCGGCCACGGGTCGAACGACGTCACCGTGGCGGCGCGGATGCTGGGCATCCCTGCTCGACGATGTTCGACTACGAGTGGGCGGCCGCCCAGCACAACGTCAACTGCCGCCTGGCGCAGGCGGTCGTCGTTCCGGACGCGATCCCCGCCGAGCGGCTGGCGCGCTACGGCGCGCGGGGCAAGATGCGCCCGTACCCGGGCCTGAAGGAGGAGTACTACCTGGCGGACTTCGAGCCCGATCCTGGGGTGCTCGGCGAGCTGGGGCTCGACGCCTCGAAGCCGATCGCGGTGGTGCGCACGCCACCCGCGGTCTCGCTGTACCACCGCTTCGAGAACCCGCTCTTCGCCGCGGTGCTCGACCGCATGCGCGACATCCAGGCGGTCGTCCTGCCGCGCACGTCGCAGCAGCGCGAGGAGCTGGCGCGCGACTTCCTCGTCCCCGAGCACGCGATCGACGCCCCGTCCCTGATCGCGCTCGCCGACCTCGTCGTCAGCGCGGGCGGCACGATGAACCGCGAGGCAGTCGCGCTCGGCACGCCGGTCTGGACGACGTTCGAGGGCCGCCTGGGCGCCGTCGACGAGCGCCTGATCGGCGACGGCCGCATGAACCGCCTCACGGACGCAGCGACGCTGCCGCTGGAGAAGCGCTCATCCGCCGCGGCCGATCGCATCCGCCGCGATCCGCAGCTGCTGGTCGATCTCCTGCTCTCGCCGGTGGAGTGATCGGGCGCTGGTGGAGGGGTGGGAGGTTCCGTCCGCGCCGCGGCGTGGGCCCCCGTACTTCGAACTATTCATGGCCGCGGGGCCCAAGCTCACGCCGCGCGAACGCCGACCGGCATCCACTTCTCCCGGAACGCCATGTCCGCCGCTGCGAACGCCGCCTCGTCGCCGTAGCCGCCCTTCGTGTGGTGGAAGACGTTGAGCTCGGCGACGACGGCGTGCGAGCCCATGCAGGCGGCGAAAGCGATCATCTCTGCAGGTCATCGCCCGCAGGTATGCGGAATTGAGCCCTAGAATGCCGCCGACGATGCGCCGACGCCTCAGCTCGGCGGCCTTTCCTCTCCACCGCCACTCGCTCCCGCAGCTTGCCGTGGACGGGGTCATGGTCGCGCTCGCCTATGAGCTCGCCTACCGCCTGCGGTTCGACGCGGGCATCCCGCATCGCTACCAGCTGCTGCTGAACCGCACGATCGTCTGGACGGTCGTCGCGAGCATGGTGATCTTCGTCCTGTTCCGGCTCTACCAGAAGTGGTGGCGCTACGTGACGGGGCGCGACTACGTGGCGATCGCCCAGGCGATCGTCGTCGCGACGCTGAGCCTCCCGGCCTTCGTGGCCACGACCCACCCCGTGAAGGTCCGCAGCGACCAGGGCTTCACCACGGTGAACATCCCGCTCGGCGTCCTGGTCCTGTTCTTCCTGCTGACGCTGACGATGGTCGCGGGGTCGCGCTTCGCCGCGCGCCTGCTCCATGACCCGCGCGCCCGCGGCTTCCGGCCGCGCAAGGACGCGCGCCGGATCCTCATTGTCGGCGCCGGCGACGGCGGCCGCCTCGTGCTGCGCGAGATCGTGCGCAATCCGGGTCTCGCGCTCAACCCGGTGGGCTTCGTCGACGACGACGCGCGCCTGCGCGGCCAGCGCGTCGACGGCATCCGCGTCCTGGGCAGCACGAACGACCTGTCGCGGATCCTCGACGAGGCCGAGCCCGACGAGGTCACGATCGCGATCCCCTCGGCGCCGGGCACGCTGCGCGCCCGCGTGGTCCAGGCGTGCCGCAAGCGCGCCATCCCGGTCCGCACGCTGCCGACCGTCTTCGAGAGCAATACTAATCGGCCCAGGTACGCAC